>JAXHTS010000067.1 GCA_034190085.1 Spirochaetota bacterium | reverse complement strand
AAAAAATATTATTTTATTTAATAGCCAGAAATCGTTCTATATCACTATTTTTGCCTATCAAAATCATAATAGAGTTTTCGGTGATAATGTCATCTGCCTTCGGGGGAATTTTTAATGAATTTATTGCCATCTCAGCATCTTCTCTTTTTAATTTATCACTTGAATATTTTAACGCTATTACCTGACAATTAAATCTCGATGTTATATTTAATTCTTTTAGGCTTTTACTCCAGAAACTCTTAGGAGGCATTGCTTCGATAATGCTATAATCCTCGTCTAAAGGCAGGTAATCAACAGCGTTTTTCTTAGATAGTTTATTTGCAAGCCTTACGGCCATCTCTGTTTCAGGATAAATAACTTCCGATATGCCTATCAAATTTAATATCTTGCCATGCTCTTCTGACATAGCTCTTACAATTATCCTTTCAATGCCAAATTCTAATAAATATAAGGATACAAGTATGCTGGGCGACATATCATGGCCAATGCTTACAATCGCGCCATCGAAATCAGTTTCCATTAACGATTTTAATGTATCTTTGTTTGAAGCATCGCCTATAACTGCATGGCTGAGATAATCCATTGATCTCTCAACTAACTCTCTGGAAGTATCAATGCCCAATACCTCACATCCATTTCCCTCAAGTGTTTTAGCAAGGCTAAAGCCAAAATTTCCAAGACCTATTACAAAGAATTTTTTTTTCATAATTATTATCCGATTATAATATGCTCTGTTGGATATTCAATGTATATATTCCTTTTGTTTGAAGTTATTGCCATGATCAGAGCCAGTGGTCCAAGTCTACCGATTAACATTACAAGTGATAGAATTATTTTTCCCATTGGAGGTAATTCTGTGGTAATTCCCATGGAAAGACCGACAGTCCCAAAAGCGGATACACTTTCAAATACAACGGAGACAAAAGAATGTCCTATATCAAAATCTCTTATTATTAGCATTAAAAATATACTTATAGAAAGAAATATAATAGATAAGATAATAAGAGTTGTGCTTTTATCAATTGTATCACGATCTAACGCTCTTCCCCATAAGATTGTCTGATTTCTGCCTTTCAGTTTAGAAAATATCAATAAAGCGATTGCCGCAATAGTAGTTGTTTTAATACCGCCCGCTATTGAGCCAGGTGAACCGCCAATGAACATTAAAATTATTATTAAAAAATGCGTGCTCTCTCTCAATGCAGATATATCAATGGTATTGAATCCCGCTGTTCTGCAGGTCACTGAATGAAAAAAAGAAATCAGAATTGATTCACCTAAACTGATATCTCTAAGTGAATAATTGAGTTCTAACATTAGGATCCCAGCCATTCCAAAACTAATAAGCAGGATGCTTACTATGATTACCAATCGTGTATGAATTGACAACTGTGAAAATATATCAGCAGCTCTTAACCTGATTCCGAACAGCTCATTAAGCACGAGAAATCCCAGCCCGCCGAGTATTATTGCTATTGATATTGATAAATTTACGATAATATTGTTTCTATAACCTTCAAGGCTGTTTGAAAAGGTTGAAAAACCAGCATTACAGAATGCTGAAACTGCATGAAAGATTGAATGTTCTACCGCTTTACCAATTGGAAAATCTCTTATAAATACTGAAAAAAGTATAATTGAGATTATACCTTCAATTATAAAAGTATATTTAAGTACTTTTATAAATATATTTTTTATTGGTACTTTGTCTAATTCACTAAATATGTCCTTAAATGCGAACCTCCATTTGATAGATATATTTCCGCCTATAAAAGACAACAATCCAAAGGAAAAAGTCATTATCCCCAGACCACCTAACTGAATCAGTATAAGTATCATCAATCTACCAAACAGTGTAAAATCAGCTGCGGTATCGAGTACAATCAATCCTGTTACACAAACAGCAGATGTTGATGTAAAAATAGCGTCAATAATAGTAATGCCTTTTATTGTTGCGCAAGGCAAAAGAAGCAGAAGCATACCTCCAATGATGAGAGCAATAAAGCTTAGAATAAACTTTTGTATCGGAGTAAAGGAAATAAATCTCAACTCTTTATCCTTGAACTTGAATTGAAGCTTCTGCTTTGGTATTAAATTTTTCCTTATTTAGAATGATAAATATCCATAATAAATGAAATAACAACTATGATTGTCATAATTATGGTGTAATGAGCGTTATGTCTTTTGACATAGGAATATAATTCGATTGAAGGTCCTATCCAATTCTGTACGGGTTATTTTGATACTGCTAAATCCTGAAGATTGAAGGAGGGGGATTAAATCCTCTTCGGTATAAGCGCCGCTCATACACCAGGCCCAGGCATCAGGTTCTTGTGAAAAATATTCCTCAAGCCTTTCCCGACATGACAGATCAGCCACAAGGAGTTTCCCGTAGGGTTTCATTATTCTATAAATCTCGCTCAAAAGCTTGTTCTTGGCTGGAATGAGATTGAAGGCTCCATTCATCATTATCCAGTTAAAGGAGGAGGATTGGAAGGGCAAGGTATCAGCATCAGCGCAAATCCAGTGCATTGTCTTGATATCCTCAACAAGATGTGAGATAAGCTTCTTGGATTTTAAAAGGATATGATCAATTACATCCAGATTATATATCTGAACAGAGGATGTATATTCCCTATTAAGCGCAATTGAATCAATCCCAATTCCACAGCCAATATTAAGAATGGAATCACCCGCCAATGGCTTTAGATATGAAAGTGGATTTCCACAAGGGAAAAAGGCATACCAACTTTCTATTGGTATCCGATCGATTAAATCCGATGGGTAACCAAGCTCAAGGGCCAACCTCTTACCCTGTGAAACATTAAGATGGCATCTATAATCCTTTTTAAAAAGAAGAGAGTAGTATTTCCGAGTATGAATTTTAATTTCATCATCCTTCATTTTTATATATTAGTATTCTACAGACCATCATACTATTTTACCACAATATTCACCAGCTTCCCGGGAACGAAAATTACCTTTTTAATATCCCTGTTTTCAATCAGTTTACTGATCCTCTCATCCCCCATAGCAATCCTCTCCATATCCTCTTTGGAGATATCAGATGAGACCCTTGCCTTTGACCTGATCTTGCCATTTATCTGAAATACTACCTCAATCTCATCCCTAACAGTAAGTTCATCAATATAATCAGGCCATTTATGATCCACAAGCATCTCCCTATTCCCAATCACCTCCCACATCTCCTCAGCGATATGTGGGACAAAGGGCGACAACATGGGAATAAACTTGCTGAAGACCTCAGATATGACAACCCTACCCCCTTGTGAAGATAGATCTTTCTCATCGATCTGATATATTCTGTTAACCAGTTCCATCATCCTTGCAATGGCGGTATTATACTGCATTCGCTCCTCAATATCTTGGGTCACAATCTTTACCGTGCGATGAAGCTCTATTCGAAGGTCTCTCAGGGCATTATTGAGTTCAAGATCATTGAGATTAAAATCATTCAGATATAAATCGCTGTATTTATTGACAAATCTCCAAATCCTGTTAACAAACCTGAAACAACCCTCAACACCCTTATCTGACCATTCAAGATCCCTATCCGGCGGTGAAGCGAATAGCATAAAGAGCCTCGCTGTATCAGCGCCATACTCTTTAATAATATCATCAGGATCAACTACATTTCCTTTGGACTTGCTCATCTTAGAGCCATCCTTTATCACCATTCCCTGGGTAAGCAACCTGGTGAATGGCTCTCTATGATCTAATACGCCAAGGTCATTCAACACCATAGCAAAGAATCGAGCATAGAGTAGATGCATACAGGCATGCTCTATTCCGCCAATATACTGATCCACCGGCATCCAATAGGCGCTCTCATCCTTAGCAAGGATATCGCTGGAAACAGGAGAGGTATATTTCGCATAATACCATGAGGAATCAACAAAGGTGTCCATGGTATCAACATCGCGTTTAGCTTTTCCTTTGCATTCTGGACATTCCGTGTTGATGAATTCTTCCATAGAATATAATGGCGATCTCGAATCTCCCTTAAAATCAATCTCAGTAGGCAAAATAACCGGCAGGTTATCCTCGGGCACAGGTACTGTCCCGCAACTATCACAATATATGATAGGAATCGGACACCCCCAATACCTCTGCCTTGATATCAGCCAATCCCTTAATCGATAATTGACCTCCCTCTTACCGAATCCCTCCCTCTCCGCATAGTCAGATATCTTCTCGATGGCTTCTCTATTCGGAATATCGGAGAAGGGTCCGGAATTTACACATATCCCATCATCAACGTATGCATCTCTCATTTTATCAACATCAATTGGCGAATCGGGATTATCTATTACAAGCCTTATAGGAATGTCATATTCTTTAGCAAAAGCGAAATCCCTTGTATCATGCGCGGGAACGCTCATAATGGCGCCTGTTCCATATTCCATAAGAACGAAATTCCCCACATACAGGGGCACCCTTTCACCGGTAAATGGATTGATTATCTTTATGCCAGTATCAATCCCCTCTTTCGCCTTCTCATCGGACAACCTGTCTATAAGGGATTGCGATTTGAATCTATCAATAAAATCCCTTACCCCCCTATCCTCAATCCTATCGAGATAGGGGTGTTCCGGGGCAATAACCATATAGGTTACCCCATACACAGTATCCGGTCTGGTAGTGTAAACTGGAAAATCCTCGCCAGACTCGAGCCTAAAATCGATTCGAAGTCCGGTGGATCTGCCAATCCAATTTCTCTGCATCACAATTACCCGCTCTGGCCATTTATCTCTCAACTCATCGTGCCCAGCCAGGAGTTCTTCCGCATAATCGGTTATCCTCAAAAACCACTGATTCAACTCCTTTTGAGTAACTGAGGAAGAGCACCTCCAGCAAAGGCCATTAACCACCTGTTCATTTGCCAGCACAGTGTTACATGTTGGGCACCAGTTTACTGAAGCCTTATTCTTATAGGCCAAGCCCTTTTCGAACATCCTGCAAAAAAGCCACTGATTCCACTTATAATATTCCTTCCTGTGCGTGGCGATCTCCCTTCTCCAATCATAGGAAAAGCCAATACTGCCGAATTGTTTTTTCATATAGGCGATATTCTCTTCAGTCCATGTTAGCGGAGGAATATTATTCTTAATTGCGGCATTTTCAGCAGGCAGTCCGAAGGAATCCCACCCCATGGGATGGAGCACATTATAACCCTTCATCCTCCAGTATCGCGCTATCAGATCCCCTATGGAATAATTTCTCATGTGGCCCATATGGAGTCTTCCTGAAGGATATGGGAACATCTCCAAGAGATAGTACTTTCTTCTATTATCATCCACATCAGTTAGGAATGTCCCTTCATCGCTCCATCTCTTTTGCCATTTTTTCTCAATCTCTTTAAATCTATATTCTGTTTCATTCATGTGTAAATCCCTGTAAATAGTGTGGATATTTGAATATCATTCTCACAAACCTAATCTTCTTCTGAAAGTATATTTATAATCTCCTTGTTAGAATTAGAATTTATTATTCTCTGCTTAATCCTTTGATTCTTTAATTTTGCCATAATATTCGACAATAATTTCAAATAATCCTTATGCTGTCTTTCCCCAGCAGCGACCAAAACCAGCAGATGAACAGGCTTTTTATCAATGGAATCAAAATCGATTCCATGCTTTGAAATCCCAATCGCAAAGGTTATCTCGTTTACGGATTTAATCTTAGCGTGAGGTATAGCTATTCCAAAGCCAATCCCAGTACTCATGATCTCCTCTCTCTCATGCAGCGCCCTTATCAGCTCATCGATGTTACTACAAATGTTGGAATCACTAAAGACATGAGCGAGTTCTGCAATTGCCTTGTATTTGTCTCTGGATTTAATTCTCTTAATATACTTTTGATCTGTAAATTTTACAATAGGTTTCATATCATATGCCTGCCTGCTTAAAATCTATAACTATTATTACCATCTATATTTGAGCCGCAAATAATATGCTACTCACCAAATCTTTTTCTTTAAGAACATGTCAACAATAAAACACTGTTATACCTAATTTTGACTGCGATTACTCATGGTTGCTAATAGTGTTTGTGCGCGCTGTCTTTTCTGCGAATATGGAGATTCCACTTCTTGAGGAAATGTTCATCTGTCAATGCTAACCAATAGTCCCTTTAGCCTCCAGTTTATGGACTCCATGCCAATTGGTTGGAAGGGTTGCCCCACCTTGGGCAAAGGCCTGTGATAGTAACCAAGGTAACAATTCAAGGGGTGTATTGTGTGTTTTGAATCCTGTTCTTTGCATGAAGACTATTCAAACCCTCTTTCCAATAGAAGATACACTTTTTGGGCTGTTACTCTCTCTAATATATTGATTTTATGAGTATATTGGAATTTATAATAAAAGTATTTATCATTGACATTTATTTCTTGAATATACTATTTAACTGAATATATATTTATAGATTGTAACTGCTCAATAAAGCAAGAAATATTTATTAAAGAAAGATTATTCATTAATCTACAGATTCCACTATTTCAATAAAAATGAAAAATCAACTTAGAAGTGTATATCTCAGCCTCTTTCCCAGAGTCTCTTCATTAATAGAGCGAATAAGGATGACTGAACATACATTTATGTTAATCATTGCCACAATAATTGGCATCTTTTCCGGATTTGGAGCGATACTTGTTCGTGCCATGATTAAGTTAATATCTGACATCTCTTTTGTCGGAGGTGCAAATCTATTGGAGAGCATAACCCTTACGCCATGGTATATGAAAATACTAATTCCAATGATTGGAGGACTTGCGGTAGGGCCTATTATACACTTCTTTGCGAAAGAAGCAAAAGGACACGGGGTTCCAGAGGTTATGCAGTCAATCCTGATGAGAGGTGGAACAATAAGGGCAAGGGTCGCTTTGGTCAAGGCAGTGGCTTCATCAATCACAATTGGCACAGGGGGGTCTGTTGGAAGGGAGGGACCAATTGTCCAGATAGGATCCAGTATCGGATCAGCTGTTGCACAACTGTTTCGAGTATCCAGTCAAAGAATGAAGACCCTCACTGCCTGTGGCGCTGCAGCAGGTATTGCCGCGGCCTTTAATGCTCCCATTGCAGGCGCCTTTTTTGCTATTGAAATATTATTACGGGATTTTGGGTTTTCTCATCTATCCCCAATTGTAATATCTTCCGCAATGGCAACGGTTGTATCCCATTACTTTGAGGGCGACTTCGCCGCCTTTCAGGTGCCTTCCTATCATCTGACAAGTCCTTATGAGCTATTATTCTATCTTATTCTCGGGGTTATTTGCGCTCTTATTTCATACTCATTTATTAAGATCCTATATTTCTCAGAGGACTTCTTTGACAACCATTTACGATTTCCGGAATATCTGAAACCTATGATTGGCGGAATTTCAATCGGTATTATAGCGATATACTTTCCTCAAATAATGGGAGTTGGATATGAATCAATAAATGATGCCTTGCATGGCAAAACGATCTGGCATCTGGCATTGATATTAATATTTATAAAACTATCAGCAACATCATTAACACTCGCTTCAGGAGGTTCAGGCGGCATATTCGCGCCCTCCCTCTTCCTTGGGGCTATGGCTGGATGCGCTTTCGGTTCCTTTGTCCACGCACACTTTCCTTCAATCACTGCGGAGGTAGGGGCCTATGCCCTTGTAGCGATGGGAGGACTTGTGGCCGGCACAACGCATGCCCCGATTACCGCTATTATTATCGTTTTCGAACTGACTAATGACTATCAGATTATTCTGCCACTGATGATAACCTGCATAATCAGCACAATACTCTCCTCAAAACTATCGAGGGAATCCATATATACCCTGAAGCTCTTGAAACGGAATATTAACATTAAGGATGGTGCTGAGATCAATATAATGAAATCGATCTTTATTAAGGATATCTATTCAAATCATATTGAGACAATTCCAGAGAAGAATAATTTTAATGACGTAGTCAACAGAGCAATATCTGGCAAACTTCCCTATTTTATTGTTATAGATAAAAAGGGTATGATCTCAGGTATTATCTCACTCCATGACATTAAGGATCTACTTTTCGAGAGGGATACCCTTAAGGATGTTCTCATTGCAAGGGATATTGCTGTTAAAGATGTAGAAACGGTATTCCTGAATGATAACTGCCAAACAGCGTTGGAGAGGATGACAGCATTGAATTTAGAGGGATTACCGGTGGTGTCCCCCTCTAATCCTCACAGGATACTCGGCATGATTTGGCGTAGGGATATACTCGACGCCTACAATAAAGAAATTGAACGTCGAGATATTACCTCGACATTTGCTAGCAGAATAACAATGAAGAATATAAATGGGAATGTTCATTTCATGGAGGGATATTCATTAGCCGAGATCCCGCCCCCAAGGAAATTCATTGGAAAATCGATTAAGGAGATCAATATACGAGCTAAGTATGGTGTTGATGTTCTATTGATCAGGAATAACACGGATCAGGGTTCCAAGATAAAGGCGATTCCAAGCCCTGATTATATCATCTCCTTTAATGATTCCCTCGTGATTGCTGGAGAGATCGGGAAGATAAACCTCCTTAAGGAACTCTCATGATGATGCTCTACTATTAAGGATAAATCATGAAGAAAAATGTGAGTCCAGAAGACAGCTATATAAGATTTCTAGTAGGAATGTCATTTCTACTCAACATCATTATTCTCAATCCAGGGGTCATCGGCTTTATAATACTTCTGACCCTTGGATTAGTCATGATCTATAGTTCCCTTAGCAGATATTCCATACTATACGAGATACTGAATATCAATAAATGTGAGGATACTTGTAAGGATGATGCTGAGGTGGAGGACCAATAAAGTCATTGGTTAAGGCAGATGAGCGATCCGTCCTCAATGCAACTAATTCTGCGTATTCTCCTCGATCCAGTTGAGATAGGGTTTTAATGCTACAGTTATAGGCAGAGAGATTATCTCTGGAAGATCATATGGGTGAAGAGAAACAATCTCAGCGCTTACTTTATCAAAGAGCGCCTTTCTGCTCTTGATGAATAGGAGATATTCTTCATCATCACAGATATCTCCCTTCCATTTATATATCGATGATACACCGCTATTGATATTCACACAGGCGGCAAGACCTTCCTCAACAAGTCTTTTAGCAATGGCTATACCATCATCCTTTGAGGGCACAGTGCATAGAATAACTATAAATTTACTCAACTCTTTCCTCCTCTCATTTATTCAGACTTATGATATCCCGGATTCTCCTCATTTACTTGTACTGGGATGAGTCCGGACATATACTCATATGTAACAATCCCTTCAGGTTTGAAGGGATATTATAATTTCATCAAGCAAAATATTGTTGATAACATTTATACTCGTAAAATTATAAAAGAAGTTTACCCTAAACTTCAATATAGGTGAGTAATAGAGATACTAACTGAATTATTTGATAAGATGGTATTGACTTTTAATAATCAAACATAATAAGTGTAACTGATGCTCAATGATTATGAATTAAAGCGCCCTTTGAGATATCTATAATAATTGTATTTATTTCTAATGATGATAAAAACGATTCTTCTTTTCCTGTTATTATTCAATATCGATTATAAAATTCCTCAAAGGGGGAATAGCGACAAGCAGTGTTTTATAATCGGCAACAACACCCTGCAGAAGATCTATTATTCCACAAGCTCAAACTATAGTCTTAATCATAGCGGGAACAAGGCCTTTGACAATGACAGGAAGTCTTCCTGGCTCTCCCAAAGGGATGGAGATCATTGGATCGAAATTGATTTCGCTACCAAAAGACTCATGAGTAGAATAGTTGTATATTCTGGAAGGAAGGATAACTACAGGGCAGTAAAATATTGTATACTCCAATTCATTCATAATGATGAATGGTTCGATTATGCCACCCTCAATTTCGAAGAGAACAATAAAAATTGCATACTCGGATTCTTCTTTCCAAATCGAAGGGTCTATAAGGAGAGGGTTGAATTCGATCTCTGCGGTGTGGATGCAAGCGCCTTCAGAATATTTATACCGGCCAGCGCCACCTATGATGGTTATGCCGCTATAGCTGAGATTGAGACCTACATCGGGATGAATAATCTGAAATGCTATGACGAACGACTCATGGGCCTGAGGTTCCCAATAAATAATGGTTTCCTTCCTACCATGGATTCCAGTTATCCTAATGCCCCGCGTGAGTATAGAGGCGGGAAACATGTTGGTTTGGATATTTATTATTATCACTCAGAAGATTCTTATGATCCGATTGGAGTTGATAAAGAGACGCCTGTGATTGCGGCGGACAATGGCATAATTTTAAGGGCGGATTGGAACTATATACCCATGTCCGTTGAAGAATGGAAGAATCAGTCTGAGTATTATAAAAGACATCCCTGTACCTTTGTCAAGAGGTCCTTTGGGGGAAGACAGATATGGATCGACCATAGGAATGGAGTTATTAGTACCTATAACCACCTTTCCCGAATAGATAAGAAGATAGTAAGGGGCGCTAATGTTAAGAAGGGTCAAAGGATTGGCTGGGCTGGGAATTCCGGCCTCCTGGGTGAGGCTGAAGGTAAAGATTATGGCATCCACCTACACTTTGAAATATGGGTAGATGGACAATACTTGGGATATGGGATGAATATAAAGGATATACGGAAATACTTCACATGGATCTTTTCTATACACCAATAGTTGGGATTGTTGTTCTCTCCTATTACTGTACTGATCAAGATTGAATGCATTGAATATATTGAATATAATGAAGAGATATTTATTTATAATACTACTTGTATTTATTATTGAGAATCCCCTATACGCATCAAAACCTCTTTTAGGTATTATTGGATTCGATAGCAAAACGCCTGGAATATCGAATGCATCAAATATCCTGGAGAGGCACGTAATTGATATTGTTAATTCAACAGGCATCTTCGATGTGATCAATACATCCCTTCTGAAACATGAACTCAACAAATTTAAGTGTCTGGATGAGGGCTGTATACTCCGATTTGCAATGGAGGCTGGATTGCATATGATAATCAGATGGCATATTGAGGATTGCGGAGAGGATCTCATAATTGAATTAAAATCATATGGTATTTGCGCCCCCTACTTTGGTAGAATAATCTATAAATATAGAATAATGATACCCCTATCCCTGTCAGGGATATCAACTCGGCTGAGCCATATTCTTGAGGAGCATGTCTCACATTTTTTCTCAAGGTTACTGCAGAAATATACAGCTCAGATCTTTATCAAAAGAGAGAAAAATGGGGTGCTAGCATTAGATGTTCATGAGTTCATCACAGGGGCCTTTACCCTCTATAGATACGATAACGCCGCTATTAAGGAGGATCCACTTGGGATATTTAAACCCATTGGTAAATTATGGGTGAAGGAGAATATTGTAGTCAAAAGGGAATTGAATGCTGAAGCGATATCCTCAAGGGATTTTATCCTTATTTCCTATAATAACCAGTCTAGGTTTCTTAAGGATTTTTACTATGGAAGAAAAAAAGAGATCGTTTTTGAGGAGTCCTCTGGCGCTGACACATTTCTTGAGATTCTCTTCACACCAATAGCAAGCGCATTGATGCCCGTTATAGCGCCTATCGGTTATTATACATACGGAGATTTTAGGGGGTTATCCCTATGGATTGCGAATACCCTTCCCTATCTATATATTGAATACTACGGCCTTGCCAACCGACCAGAGGATTTTCGTGACGACAAAAGGAACATTTCAAAGAATACACTTGCCTGTAATCGCTTCGCTATCTATATGCTCTTTTGTGGTGGGATTTCCCTTGTTGCGGATCTATTTTCGCATCGCCACCTTGCCCTTTCGTCAGATTATTATGGCAGACACCCATACATGGGGAATAAGCTCTCAGCTGCATATCTTTCATTAGTATCAGGTGGTGGGGGGCATTTCTATAGGGGATACAGGTCATGGGGATATCTATATTTTCATCTTAATAATATTCTATTATATTTTACAATAAGGGAATTCTCCAGAGGGGAGCGATATGACATATCGACTAATTCTTATAATAAAGAAGAGATAAATGAGGAGAAGGGGTATACCTTGCTTGGACTATTCGGTTGTGTAAAGATAATGGAGATAATACATGTTCTCTATCTAAAAGATAATATTCGGAATAGGGGTATATTGGAGGAGTGTCTCAATCTTGAACCTGAAATATATCTTGATAGGGAGATGAATATCAATATTAACGCAAAATATACCTATAGATTTTAATCTGCATCAACCTATATGCTATACAATAACAATAAAGTACAGAAATGTTTGTTATCCCTTTTGGTTATCACCCTTATTGGGATACATTCCAGGGCCGCCTTAGCTAACCTCAATAATAGATACACACCCCCCAGGGTTGTTGTATTCAGTAAAAGGCAGAAGAATATAACCATAAACGCCCTTACAGATAAGTCGGTTGAAAGCATAAAAAATGTTTTTAACGAACTTGGCAGATTTTTACCTATTGATGACACGCATATTCAAGAAGCCATAGAAAAGAGTAAACTAGAGGATATCGCAGAAGGGGATTATGACAGCCTTGCAAAGATATTGAGGGCAGATATCTATATGATAGTTTCAGTCACACAGATAATGGACCTATGCCTTGCCGAGGCCAGGGTTATCCCAAGGAATCCGGATTACAAGCTTTTAGAGAAAAGAATTCGAGTAAGAAGCAGGATAATGATGAATATCCCCATGAAGCTTGGAAGAGAGATCGCCTATATGCATAAAAATCTACCCATAAGGGCAGGGATCATAAAAAATTATGATAATGGTCTATCACTTATCAATGTTGGTCAATGGCACGGGATTGATAAATCTGAATACCCTACAATCCAAGGCGATTTGATTGAGGTGATTCAATTGGGCAGGTTGGAATCAATTGTAAGGATAAAGGGAAGGAGGAGAAAGGCAGGCGAACTAATATCGATTGAAGTATTTCCAGACATCAAAAGGATCATTTGCGAGAGGGAAAGCAATATATCCAGATTAACCATAGATAAATATGGACTGGAGAATACCCTATTATTGAGTAGGAATCCTGGGAAGAGGATGATTGAAGGGATATGTATAGTGAATATGGGCAGCAATATTTGCATCCCTGGATATGGGGCATTCCTATCAACCAATTATCTGGGTTTCAATAATCATTCATCAGATATAGGCGGAATAGTTGTTTCAACTGGAGCAATATTAACCCATATCTCTCTACCCTGGATCATTACAGGTTTTAAGATCAATCCCCTCCCATGGGAGGATGACAGCGATAGGGATCAAAACATGAAGAATATTCATATATTCTTATGGGCTACACTCCCTGTAATATTCTCAGTAGCCTACATGGACCAACTGGCCTACCAATTTAAAAAGAATGAGTTGCTTCCGCCCTACTTTGGGAATAACAATGCTACAGCTCTCCTCTTCTCAGCATTTATTCCGGGTGGGGGTTTGTTCTATAAGGGTCATAGGGCCCTTGGCTGGGGTTTTTACTTCTCTGAGATGTTTTTGGGTGGATACAGCCTATATTATAAGGATTCCAAGAAAAAGGGTTCAACCACCCTGATAGCCTTAGGGGTAATAAAGCTTTTTGAATTTATAAGCGCTTATTATATCAAACCATCCTATCGATTCTATAACATTGAGATGGAAAGGGAGTTCCAAAGGGTATCACTGGATCTTCGATTTGAAGAGGGTAATGAAGGCGATAATATAATAAGTATTTCAATACCCTACAGGTATTAGTTTTATTCCACTTTTGGTGATCCTAAAGAACATTTATTCTCTCAACATCTGAGGCACACAAGAATGTGGCTTGATCTTTTTGGATAGATCTATTATATTGAATTATCAAATAGGTTTAGATTCTCCTCTAAATTAAGGGAGCTACAGCTAAAAAAGAATCAATTTTCTGCCTGTAGATTCCGATAAATATTAGAGAATTACATTAAATTTAATGGGATATGCCAGATGAAAAATAAGAACACTATAAATAATATACTAATTGCCACACTGATCCTGCTGTCAATCGTTATCAGTATATTAGCATATAATTTATATGCCCAAAAGGAAGAGAAGAAAGCGGTAGCAGTAGAGGAAAAGAAGGAGGAGGGAAAACCCTGGGAAAGAGAAGTAACAGGATGGAGGATAAAGGATTTCAAGCCCTATATTAAGGCTATGAAGGATCTTGAAAAGCTTACTCTTGAATATGCTGAAAATGTGTTAAGGATCTCCATTGATGAATTCTCCACAGGTATAGACATACTCGAAGATATGGAATTTGAGGTTTTGAAATTTAAACAAACCAATAAAGAAAAAAATATGCTCAATGAAAGATGGTATTGGCAGGAGATAGATAGAAAGAATCGTGAAAGAAGGCAGATATCATTGATGAAAACAGAAGCCAAGATGAAATCAATAACCTACTTCGTCAAGGCAATCAATCATCTGGATGATATTCAGTCAGGAGAGGTTAGGAAGAGGCCCGAGTTTGTCAACTTTCAATCACGGTTGTATCAGGTATACGTATCTACTCAATATGATCTGCATAACTTTTTACCCTGTATACCAATTCTCGAAAGATACATCGCTATCAGGGATGAAAACAGAAAAGATCCATGGGCTTATAAATATCTTTCAAGCTGTTATGCATTTATGGAAGCGGTACTCAATAAGTACAGACATGCATCTGAGGAGAAGATTACTCAATACAAACAGAAAAAAAACAGATATCTCCTTCAGGCAGCGGAACTAAAATATGGCGTAGATTCTGTTCAGTATAAACATCTGCAAGAGATAGTTGAAAGGGATGAGAAGAGAACTGAGAGACTGAATGATTTTCAGTAAGAGGAATATCCTTGTGTTAATCTATATTCTTCTAAGGTGCTAGTTCTTAATTTTGACTCGATCCTCATCAAAACTAATTCATTAAAAACGACTAGATGTGTATGATTTGTATATCTTTAATCCCAACTGATTGTGCTCGTTTATTATCTCCTCCATAATCTCAGGCGTCAGTAGGGGATTTATTGTAATTGCACGAAGAACCACTATCCTTTGGGGAGAATATTTCGTTGATTCAAGAACAGTCCTTGATACAAAGCTATTATCCTCCTGCCTAATCTTTCTATGCAACTCAATATTGAGTTCATTTAGTGTCGTATTTATTTTATCCACCCTTTTTTGAAGTTTATTCCTTCCTTGTTTCCCTTGTACCGCTATCTCCTGAAGGAGGGAATCCAGTTCCTTCTGAATTTCCTCTGGGACAAACCTATAATTGTAGATAAATAATTCAGGTTGGTTTATAGGTTCAAGGTTGCTATTCTCTTCAATAATTCTCCTCAAATAATTGATATTGTCAAATGCCTGCTCCAAGAGTAGCTTGAATCCTTCTGTGCCAAATATCTTTAGGGTAGACCAGGGTTTAAGGCAGGAGAATGGTCTGGAACCTTCGACAGTAAATCTTCCCTGATCAACTGAATCCGCTCTAATAATATACTCTGAAGTGTGCTTTAAATAATCGAGCGCCGTCTCCTCTTTAAATAGTATCAATCCCATAGATAGGGGAGTATAGAGAAGTTTATGAGCATCAAAGGTTACTGAATCAGCTGATTCTATTCCATTTAGCAGGAAACGATATTGATCAACAAGAAGGACAGCCCCACCCCAAGCAGCATCTACATGAAAAAAGGTATTATATTCATCGGCTATTTTCCTAATCTCAACAAGGTTATCAATATTTCCGGTTTCTGTGGTGCCGGCAATGCCAATGAGTGAGATGATCTTTGTCCTATCCTCTCCGTCTTTATTCATCTCTTTGATCTCATAGCAGGTCTGTCTTAACTTATGAATATCAATCTTATTATCTGAATTAACCGGAATCTTAATAATATTATTCTCACCTATCCCTATGATCCGAGAAATCTTATCAAATGAATAGTGACCCCTGTTAGAAACAATTATCACAGCCCTATTGTAATTATAATGTCGTAATGCCTCATATACGCCAGCCTTCCTAATGCCTGGGAATCTGCCCTTTGGGGGAAAGGCCTTATTCCTTGCCACAAGCATCGCTGTAAGATTCGCTATAGTCCCGTCAAGTGTAACATTTCCCAGGGCCACATCAGGATTCTGGATGTGTCTCTGATAAAAATTTGAAGAGCGATTAAAGATCAATTTATGTATCCACGCTACAAGTTCACGTTCAACAAAGGTGGATGCCTTTGCTGTTTCTATCTTAACTTGATTCTGATTAAGCGCGGCTATTATCATCTCAAGGAGTATCATAAAATATGGTATTGCGCTTGTCATGTGACCAATATAATAGGGGCTGCCTACCTTCACGGAATGAGCTATTATCTTGTCTTTTATTTCGGATAAAATATCCTTCAATAATTGTGGGGATTTAGGAATCTGAATATTTGAGAATAGCTTTGACAATTCAGGAAGTGATATCTCGCTATGTATTCCACCCTTTTCAGTAAAAAAATTATGAATAAGATTCAATAATTCATAACCGAATTCCAAAAATTTATCCGGAGAATCCGGCATAATAAATAATTTCCTCAAATGCTCAATATCAGCCTTTATGACATCCTTTCTATGAACATCCTTATCAAGAAGCTTCATAATATTTATATCTCTCTCATGAAAAATACTTTTTAAACAGGATAAACCTGAATAATTATCCTCTCAATGGAAATGACTGATGAATTACTAACTCTTACTAATATTTCTAAATACGGAAATACTCATTATTAATCCAATATATTACCTTAATCACGATAAAGGATGTTAAATTACAATGATTTTTTCCAATATCAACATTTTTTTGTATAACAAATAATTGCTTCCTTTATATATCTAAAGATTTTATGAAATCAAAGGGATATCCATAACCGCAAGGACACAATTATTTATCTAATTATATTATATAATATAAATTGAAATATTAACAATAATAATGGTCTAATAATGTAATAAAAATAACATTTTTATTGAAATTTCCACATAAAATGCTATAGTCGTATATCAATCTATGGGCAATAAGTTAAGATGGAAGTTTCTACTGTAATATGATTGATTTATTTCCTTTCTATTTTATTTTTAGACTAAATACATTTACGAATTTGATAAAGAAAATCCTAATGTTTTTATGTATTTCTATGTCAAGGGTAGCATCGATTAACAAACAATGAGAGTGATAATATTGATGAGATAAAACCAAATCAGCGATATAATAGTATATTTGAGGATTTATTCAATAATTTAATAAAAAGTGTAAAGCTGTACCTGTTTTCCTTCTACTAATCATCTATAAATGATAGGATAATTGGAATTAGATATGGATTATAAGAATGATAAATCAGAGAAGATTGTAAGGTCAATAAAGCTTCTTGAAGGTGTACTGAAGACAACCCCAAATAAAGCTCAGAAACAGAGGGTCAAGGAAGATATCAATAAGCTTAGAAATAATTTACAGAAATTATACCCGGATGCTGATTTAAGGGAACTTGAAAATGCAATTTTTACTAATATAATGACTTTGTCATCAGATAACTTATCTGATAAGGATAAATCCCTTAAAGATTATGAATCCCTACAAGATATTAAAATAGATAATACATCACCATACAGAGAGGATAGAGAGATAAATGAGGCTTCAAGCATTATGAGATATTTCGAGGAGAGGATATGGGGTGTATTATCTGACCAACATACAAAGCTTGATTTTTCTAATTCTGGTGAAAGGGATTCACTTTATAGAAAGTTAGATGAATGTAACAGAGCCTTTAAATCATTTTGTCAGACATTGGATGATATTGAAAAAGCGATATCACAGGAATACATCTCACAGCTACAGATGATGCGTATTAGACAAGGAAGACTATTCCTTTTCGAGATTTATGATTTCTTTAAGATATCAAAGCACTTTATCTCCAACCTAATTTCAAATATTGAGAATGGCGGGAATATGGTGCTTAATCCTGATGATATATTAGAATATGCAGAATACGAAAAATTTAAATCCTATGAGGGTTGGAATATATTAAACACACTAAAATCAATAAAACAATTTCTCTGTGAAGCGCTCCAGGTTATTAATGTACCTGAGATAAAGTAATCTATTATAATATAAAGAGAGTGCCCCCCCCCCCTTCGTTTCCTCAATCAGCATCAACCATCTCTCCCTGAATTGTTATTTAATATTTATCCCCTATAATAAAAATTTTAATAAATTGATTTCTTACTCATAAAAGTGAGGGAGTCTCCAAAAAGTTGTTTTTTTTTAAGAGTAATAATATTAATGCTGTTGACAATTGTAATTATAGAGATGATACAATCTATTCAAAAAAATATTATTGATATACAGAGGTTAACATGGCATTAACAAAGAGTGGTGGTGATTTAGCTAATAATGTCATAGGTGAAAATTCTTATTTTGCAGGAGCCTTTCATATAAATGGATCACTAAGAATTGATGGTCGATTTGAGGGGAAATACCTTCAAGCAGAACAGTTATACATCGGTCCAGATGGTAAAATAAAGACTAATATAAATGCTATATCTGTAATAGTGGAAGGTCTTGTAATTGGAAATATAAATGCTTCGAACAGGGTTCTCCTAATGCCCACCGCAAGAATCCTTGGTGATATAAAAACCCCAGAGCTTATTATTCAAAACGGCGTGATTCTTGAGGGTAGATGCACCATCTCCAATGATCTAAAATCATCCGCCAAGAATCTAATTGAGAAGGAATATGATAAGAATAGACTAATCCCAGAGGAGTTTTTTGAAAAGTCATAGTATCAGGGTTGGGATTGTAATTGGCGATCCTGCTGGTATTGGACCAGAAGTAGCCCTAAAGGCTGTTTCAGAATTGGATGGGATTGATAATATCATTCCCATTGTTATAGGTCGATACGAGGTTCTAGTTAGGCATTATCCTGACCTCGTTCAGGGATACAGGCTTTGGGACTACAAAAGGGATACACCTTCGGATATTCTTGATGATCACAATTATATTTACAATATCTGCCTAGACCTGCCAATACCAACCCCTGGCAAGGGTAACATATATACTGGGATTGAGTCTATCAAGTATATTGATAAAGCAATAGAACTATGGAGATGTGGTACATTGGATTCTATTGTTACTGGACCAGTAAATAAGGGCCTAATCGAAAAATCAGGATGCCGCTTTACAGGACACACCGAATATATAGCTGAATCCATCCAGGAAAAAAATCCATACATGATGATGTACTCAAAGGACTATAGAGTGATGCTTGTAACAACACATATACCTGTATCAGGGATAACTGAGAGGATTGATTCCGAAAAGATATACAATACAATTATCGCTGGGCATAGGGCAATATCCAGGATCGACGGCAAGGAGGTTAGAATTGCTATCACTGGATTAGATCCTCATTGCGGCGATAGGGGCGCTATCGGCAATTTTGATATGAATGTTACTGAAAAGGCCGTTAGTATGGCAAAAAGCGATGGAATAAATATTGAGGGTCCCTTTGCTGCTGATACCCTCTTCCTGCCCGAGAGATGGAGATCATACAATTTAGTTATAGCCCAATATCACGATCAGGGGCTAATACCCTTTAAGACCCTCACCTTTGATACTGGTGTTAATGTTACCATGGGTCTCTCTATAATAAGGACATCCGTAGCACATGGCACAGCATATGATATCGCTGGCAAGGGGTGCGCTAAGTATAAGAGCATGATCGAAGCAATTACTTTGGCATACCTCCTTGCAGAAAATAAATCAACGATATAATGATCGTTAATAGCATGATTTGTTTTGCAGAAGGAGTCCAACCAGTTCCTTAAATTATGAGAATAAATCTTAAATACGCAATGATATCATTGAGGCTTTATTGAAAATTAAGTATTTTTTTTGTTTCTAAAACCAAATTATCAATGAGTTCCTCTTGATCGCTTCCTGATGCCTTGAGAAAAAATATTTTTTCTAGTTTTCCCTCCCTCTTAATCTTTAAGAGTGCTTCAATGCTGCCCTTCTGTATATCCCTTGTTATATTATTATCTGTATCACCTGAAAATACAAATGTCTCCTTGCCGGAGCAATAACCATAAATAACCAACTCAAGAAGATTTGAGCCATCCCTATTGAACTTGAATTGGGTATGAAAAATATCCTCAATTTCCTTTTTCCCAATCTTCTTATGTGTCTTTAGGGGGACGAATACTCCTAGGGTATAATTATCCAATCGAATATTATGCTTGCATGAAGTCAATAGAATTATAACGAAGATCAATGCATTCAAAATAACAGGTTGTCTCATTGATGCCTCCACTTGTATTCAACAGGAAATCGTTTTTGCATTGACAGAATGCTTATTCATTGCTACATAATTAGAATTTCATAATAAAGATACTGCATTTAGTAATTAAGGAATAAATAACAGTGGAGAATATTATATTAGTTAAATCAGTACTAATGTTCATAGCCCTTTGGGGATTGGGAATAATATTTCTATGGTTCAGGCAAAGGATTGAAATATTTTGGAAAATAATTGCCACCCTGATATTTGTCTTTTATTTCTGGTTCTTCTTTGAAGAGATATCTACCGGTTATAGAGAATTCTCATCTGGATGGTATCCAGTAACAATTAATTTTTTGAAGGAGTTCATCTCATTAACATTTATTACTCTATTCTTTTTTTGGCCATTAGCCCTTGTTCTTATCTTTTATAAGGCAAATGATATTGGAGCTGAAAAGCTATTGATATTTATGTGTATACTAACGCTTATATTATGGGTACTCGTTATCATATATGTATTTTATACTAAGGGTGTTGATGAATTCCTTTATGAACATCTCATGAAGATGATTCCAAAGGCAAAGCCCTCTACTCCTGTCAAGTGAAGTCATTAGTCAAGTATTTATAGTTCAAATAGGATTTCTTCAATATACATGAGACAAAGGACGAATTATCAATCATATAGGCCAACCCTTACAACATTTTCAACTGATCTTATTATTTCAAGATACCTCGCATTTTGACCCAACAGGGGGACTCCTGCCTCAACCCTAATGCTGTTATGATGTCTACCCTTCTCTACCCTAATAAGATAATACCCGTTATGACTACCCTTTCTATAGTAGTCCTTAAGTATCCATATACCACATTTATTGAGCCTATCTATCAATTGAGGGTAGTATCTTCTTGGTATCTCTTTTTTATTTATAGTTCTATCCATATAATCAAGAGCATTTATATAAATGTTACCTCCAACTCTGAAGATTGAGATAGACCACTCATGACTTATTATGGGTTTTGAGTAATAACGTATACTAATATGAAAATCCTTTTGTTGTGAATTATTGACTAATATAAACAGATATAGTATAAATATTTTCATATTCCCAATATCGTCTCACGGAAAAGGGTGAAGCATTGCATTTGATAAATCAAGTCAATTTTAGAATATATATTAAAAACTATTTGACATTCCAAATTAAGACAAACATAAATTATTTACAGCGTTTTTTCTCAATACTTTGATTATTATTCATTCTAATTTGATGTTAATGCACGTTTATTAAACTGCTCAAATTTTAATAATCCATTTGTGTAAGAATATGATGTTCCTATAAAGGCAAGTAGAAATATTCTTAACAATTTCATCCTTCAAAAAAGCATGTTTGATTTATTGTTATATATAGTATAATAAATGATAAAGGAGAAAACTATGCCTGATGCAGCTGGAATCTTAGAGGCCAGGAATAAAAATGAAATGGAGGCTGAAGGAGTAGATGAAAGCAGGAAATGGGTAAAGGGATATGACAACCTTGATTGGGGAATTAAAAACAGGCTTTCACGCCTTATCAAACCTGATGGTCACTGTTTCTTTCTCCCTATTGATCATGGCTACTTTCAAGGACCCACAAGGTGTCTTGAGAGACCTGGGGATACTATAAGAGATATTCTGCCCTTTGCTGATGGTCTTTTTTTAACAAGGGGCGTATTGAGAAGTTGTATTGATCCAGGTATTGATACCCCCATTATCCTTAGAGTCTCAGGAGCTACCAGTGTTATTGGGAAGGACCTTGCTAACGAGGTTATTACAACTTCCATTGAAGATATAATCCGGTTGAATGTCGCTGCTGTAGGTCTTTCCATATTCGTTGGAAGCGATTATGAAAAGGAAACTTTGGAAAATCTTGCCAGTCTAGTCAATGAATGTGAGGATTACGGTATCCCTGTCATGGCAGTAACTGCTGTGGGAAAGGAAATGGAGAAGAGAACCGCGCGTTTCTTGGCGCTTTCATGCCGCATTGCTGCAGAACTTGGAGCAAAAGTTGTAAAGACCTATTACTGCTCAGAGGATTTTGAAAAAATAACCAATGGATGTCCAGTGCCTATCGTTATGGCTGGAGGACCGAAATGTGAAACAGAACTGGAGGTCTTTGAGTTTGTGTATGATGGCATGCAAAAGGGCGCTATTGGAGTCAATCTGGGTAGGAATGTATGGCAGAATCCTAATCCGATAGCTGTAATGAGATCGCTAAAAGCAATCATTCATGAGAAGGCCACACCAAAGCAGGCCCAGGAACTCTTTGAAACGATTAAAAATAGTAATTAATTAGAGAGATGCCCCATTCATTCCTTATGAAATTGAAAAGGGATGAGATGCCCACTTTATCATGATTATGGAGGATAAACATGTTTTCATCAAAAGGTAAATCAGACTCACAATTTGAAAAAGCTCTAATGATAGGACGACCCCCTAACATTGTAGATCTATTTCCTAATTCAAGAGCGCTAATTGTTAGTGGCAAGGCCATTGATAGAGCCATGATTGCGAAAGGCAAGGCTATGACTATTGCTGCAAATGGTAGAAGCTATTTCGTAATCAGAGGCGCACTTCAGGCAGCTCAAAGAGCAAATGCCGCCATTATCATTGAAATTGCTAAATCCGAGGGCGGTGCAAATGCGTATTGCGCTGTCAATTACTGGAATATGGCTAGAATAGTTGATTCTATCTGTAATGAGTTGAACATAACTGTACCAGTAGCAATTCACGCTGATCATTATGGAATAAAAAATGAGAAAGATGTAGAAAAGGCCAAGATCGAAATACCTACCATGTTCGAAGCTGGGATGACATCAATTGCAATCGATGCTTCACATATGCCAGATCACGAAAATCTATTCGCTAATATCACCCTTAATCCCTTTATACCCAAGTGGGCAGGCCTGGAGACAGAGGTTGGAGAGATAAAAGGCAAAGCTGGCCTTTCAACTGAGGAAGAGGCTCTCTTTCTGATTCAAGGATTGAATGCCCATGATATCTTTCCAGACTGGATAGCCCTGAATAATGGCACCACACATGGCATTGAGGCAAGCGATCAGGGAATTCAAGTGGAACTTACGGCAACAATTCATAATGCGCTGTCCAGGTATAATATTTCCGGCGCTCAGCATGGAACCTCAGGGAACAGTTCTGAGAGACTTCGAAATATAGCCAACAATACCAATACGACAAAGGCCAATGTGGCCACTGCACTACAAATGATCTCCTGGGGGGTTCAGGTCAACGATTATGGGAATGCCATTCTGGATGACAATGGCGAATTCATTAAGGTCAATGAAGATGGTGTTAGCGATAATATGTGGACTGAAATGGTAGAATATGCGAAATCTAAAGAAATCAAGGGTGGTAATTATAAAAAGCTTAATCTCCCCTTCGAGAACAAACTTCTTGGACTCCCCAAAGATATTCGATTGAGAATGGCAAAGGGGGTTGAGGATTTTGTTTACAATCTTCTAACTGAAGTTTTCAATGCTAAAGATACTGCGCCGCTTGCTATTGATGCCATTCTTCAGGCCGACTCATATAATCTTGGGCCCAAGTCAAGCCGCTTAGAAAATCCGGATGAATGGACAGATAATAAAATAAAGGAAAAGGCTTCTAAGATCGATTCGGACAAAGGGCCAAAGGGCGAGTTCGATGATTAAAGATAAATAAATGATAAACTTAATCATTTTAATTCAATAACACAATAAATTAAATGGTAAGTTGTATATTGATCACTAAAATAAGTTATCTTGATAAGTTCATTTAACTAATAATTATATTCTTTAGACTATTATATAATGACTTTATAGGATTCATGTTCTGGAATTTATTATTCCAGCTACATAAATAATTACTTACCTAAAGGAGATTAAATAATGTTAGTCAAGAATTGGATGAGTACAGGTGTTATGTCTATCAGAGCAAGTGATTCCGTACAACATGCCCTAAAGCTTCAAAAAGAAGGCAATGTGAAAATTTTACCGGTAATTGATGATGGTAAACTTGTAGGTATCGTGACGGACAGGGATTTGAAAAAAGCCTCTCTTCCAGAGTCTATACCATTAGACATAAGTGAGGCTATGTACATTACCTCAAAAATTAAGATACATCAGGTCATGACCCCTTATGTTTTTACAATTTCACCTGATTCTACTATAGATGAAGCCGCCAGCATTATAGTAAATAATGATATATCAGGGTTACCTGTAGTAGATGAAGAAAGACGAATTGTAGGAATTATTACAAGAAGCGATATTTTGAAAACCTATATGTCAATCACTGGTGTTGATAAACCCGGTTATCAGATCGCTTTTCTGGTGAAGTATATACCTGGTCTCATTGGTGAAATCATTGAATTGGTAAGCAATTATGGTGGTCGTATCGGTTATGTGCTGCATTCTGATGCCAGAGCGCCAATAGGATTTCGAAATGCCTATATGCGCATATATGATATCAATTCTGAACAACTACCGAAATTACTGAAAAAGATGAAAGAAAAATGCACATTACGCTATGTAATTGATCCATTCTTAGATAAAAAAGAAATTTATGAGGAATTATGATATTCTATCCTCATTTTTTCACTTTGAGCAGGATTTCATATCAACATAAATTTATTCCTTTTTCTTAGGGCCTAAGAGAGCGTGCGCTTTTACAAGCCACTCCATGATGGGAATATCTTGAGGACATTTCTCTTCACATTCCCCACACTCAACGCAATTATTCGCCCGCTCCCCTTCACTCAGCCCCATTGCACCCCGATAAAAGAAGCGTCCAGTTCTAGGATCATTGTACATTACTGCTTCGTTATAGATTTCAAATATTCTAGGTATATTTACAGAATTTGGACATGGCATACAATATCTGCAATTCGTGCAGGGAATGGGACAAAGATCCAGATATGCATCACGCATCTTATCAATAAGCATCAATTCCCCTTTTGTGAGTGTATCCGGTCCGGAGCGATCCGCGCTAATAATATTTTCCTCTACCTGCTGCATTGTGGTCATGCCGCTAAGCACCACAGACACTTCAGAATGGTTCCACACCCATTGCAGGGCTATATCGGCTTGAGTGTGTGGATTTGGATCGTTAGCCCACAGTTTAGTTATCACCTCTGGTGGTTTTTTGGTCAATTGTCCCCCTCGCAAGGGCTCCATAATTACAATTGCCAAACCCTTTTGAGCAGCATATTCCAACCCCTTTGTCCCAGCCTGATAATTTATATCCATAAAGTTGTATTGGATCTGACAGAATGTCCAGTTATCATAAGAATCAACTATCTCAATGAATGCCTCATAATTGTCATGAAATGAAAATCCAAGATGTTGAATGCGACCATCGGCAATCGCGCCCTCTGCCCAAGGTAGCACTCCCATATTATGCAATTTAGTCCAATACTCTTTATTCAATCCATGCAATAGGTAAAAATCTATGTAGTCTGTCTGTAGATGCTTAAGTTGTTCATCGAGATAACGGTCAAAATCACTTGAACTACTTATAAACCAGGTGGGCTGTTTGGTAGCAATCCTTACCCGTTCACGATACCCATCACCAAGAATACGTCCAACACAGCGCTCACTCTGACCCTCATGATAAGGATAGGCTGTGTCAATATAATTGACTCCCTGATCAATTGCATACCGTATCATCCTCTCTGCTTCAGGCACATCTATTTTCGATGGTTGATTATCGATAATAGGCAACCTCATAGCGCCGAATCCCAACACTGACGCATTCCAATCAAGCTTTCCAAATTTCCGGTATTTCATCATCCCTCTCCATATTCTATATTTCCATGTCACTACTATTCAATGTGATTACAGCTCAATCACGTCTGATCATTCTAAAGGGGGTGTTAAATAAATCGACCTTTGTGTATAACTTCATCTCATTAAAATCATATATTGTTTTCAAGGCTTCATTCTCAGTTGGAATGCCAGACTCCTCTACAGCCGCAATGGGATTCAATCCACCTGCAACAATCATCCCGACTCTACCATCTGGAACAGGAATATCCAATAATGGCTGTCCGGGTTTCCCAATCAATAATATCCCACCCAATCCAATGTCATCCAATCTCTTCTTTATCTTCTCTACCTTAGGCATAGCAATGGATGGAAATTCGCGAAAGCTGGCACCTATTTTTCCACTGCCAGTGGAAATGATCTCTCTAATGCTTGTCATTCCACCTTTAATAAATATTTCAAGAGGGTCTATGGAAGTGCCATTATAATTGATAATGTCCGTGAATCTCAGAGGATGTCCCTTTGATATCTCAAGCACACCGCCAAATCTAGAAGAAATATTAATGCCCTCTTTTAAAAAAATTCCGTTGATAGTAACACTACATACTGTGCCAATCGCAACCCTATCTTCATCAATTATAATATTACCTATAGTGTCGCCTGGGTGACTAATTGTTAAAAATTTACCCATCCCCAGACCCGCTTGAAAAACTGACTCTATCTGTTTAAATGCTTTGTTAAAGAATTGCTTATTAAACGTTGTAAGGTTGATGATAATTGTTCCTTTCAGTTTCTGCAAAGAAAAATCCATCTGGTATGTCAGAAAATCAATTTTTGATGCAATAAAACCAACTTTTTCAAAAACAAAGGCAGATTTTAGTTCATTGATTCCTTTTGGGGTAATTATCCTACCCCTTTTGCCAAGATTCTCTGTGAGACCCTGATAATCCATTTTTTGAAGATAGTAACGTATTGTACGCTCACTGAGATCAAAGCCCAATTCCAGCATTTGCCGAGATATAATAATGCTACATGCAGGCTTGTTATTATTCTGCAGAATTTTAAGTATATTTATGATTTTTTGTTCGGAAGACTTGCTCATGATCAATTATAGTGTTCACTGTAATGCACAATTTCAATAAAAAATCAAATAATATAGGCGGTTAAGTATTAGAGAATACACTAGTGAATATTACTTAATATAATCAAGCATTTTATGGCAATTATTGCCATAAAATATTCAATGTCAACCCTCCTGAATAAAAATTCTTATAAAAAAGGCTTGATTTTACATTTCTGAAATATATTTTTGGCAATTAGTTGCCACATATTTATTAACAACCGGAGCCTTGTAACTCAAAATACAAACATACATCATCCACTAATGATAGGGTGTATCTGATAACTGTAACAACAATACTTAGTTAAAATTATTTTAAAGACATCATCTTTTCAATGTTGAGATGAGGTATACACCCTGCAATGACAAAGGATTGAGCATAATGCTATAATATTAAAATATATAAGGAGAAAATAAATCATGATTCAGTGGCCAAAAAATAATGATGCGTTAGGTACAGTAAACCGTGGAAATCCTGCCGAATCAGGCTTATGCACATTATGCAGGGCTGATTGCCAGGGTAGATGTGAGACATGGTTGTCATGTATGCAGGGTAGGAAATTACTCTATCCAAGAGATTTTGGAGCAATAACATCAGGAAGCGCCAATACATGTCATGTTGGCGTGTCGTATAATTCAATAAGGATTAATGGCTACGTCTATGGTTCTCATGGATTAGCCAAGGGTCTTTCAAATGATCCTGATGACTGTGTCTTCCCTAATGTTACTTTAGATGGAGAATTTGGAAAAAAAGAAAAGACCAAATATCGAGTTCCCATAATGACAGGAGCTTTAGGATCAACCTTTATAGCGGCAAAATATTGGGATTCCTTTTCCATTGGTGCTGCATTGGTAGGTTATCCAATTGTAGTTGGAGAGAATGTTGTTGGTGTGGATAAACTATCAATTCTCAAGAATGGAAAAATTGAAAAGGCTCCAGAACTGGAGAGAAGAATAAACACCTATCTTAAGTACTTTGATGGATATGGAGCAATCATAGTTCAGACGAACGTTGAGGACACCAGAAATCGCGTAGCAGAGTATATTATTGATAAATATGGCGATAAGGTGATTATAGAATTAAAATGGGGACAGGGGGCCAAGGTTATTGGCGGTGAGATTCAGGTTACTGATCTGGATTATGCCCTATTCCTGAAGAACAGGGGTTACATAGTAGATCCTGATCCAACAAAACCGGAGGTACAGGAAGGCTATAAAAATGGCGCAATTAAGTCCTTCGCAAGGCATAGCCGCTTGGGATATACAAATCTCTACAACACGGATGAAGTTACTGAAGAATTCATGAATGCTGTAAAACATCTAAGGGGATTGGGATATAAACGACTTACCCTTAAGACAGGCTCCTATGGTATGGAAGCCCTGGCACATTCAATTAAATTGGCAACAGATGCTGAGATGGATCTTCTTACTATTGATGGATCCGGCGGCGGAACAGGCATGAGCCCATGGAATATGATGGAGACCTGGGGGGTTCCGTCAATTCTACTGCATTCCAAGGCATATGAGTATGCATCCATCCTTGCAGCGAGAGGCAAAGATGTTGTAGATTTATCATTTGCTGGCGGGCTAGTTAGGGAGGATCATATCTTTAAGGCCCTTGCCCTGGGCGCGCCTTATAGCAAACTTGTCTGTATGGGAAGAAGCCTAATGATCCCTGGATACCTTGGTTCGAACATTGAAGGTGTATTATATCCGGATAGAAAAGAGAGATTAAACGGAAATTGGGATAAATTGCCAAAATCTGTACTTGATAATGGCGCTAAGGCTGAGGATATATTTGCAGGGTATTTTGATGTACAGAAGAAGGTCGGTGCAGATGAGATGAAAAATATCCCCTATGGCGCAATTGCAGTATGGACTCTTGCTGATAAGTTAGCTGCTGGATTACAACAATTGATGTCCGGAGCCAGAAAATTTTCAATTAACGAGATTACAAGAAACGAAATCTACTCTGCAAACAGGGAGACAGAGAAGGAGACTTGTATTCCTTTCATAACTGATGTTCAGGATGAATTTGCCAAGAAAATTTTGAACAGTTAGAGGTTGTTGCCACTTCTTTAGGCAACAACCCTCATTATCATGCATGAATCTCTTAAATATCGTCCCTCTCTACAAAAGAGGGACGATATTTTAATAGTCAACAACTACCCCTTATTTCTTTCAAATTATAATCAATAAATTCGATAGTAACTTTTCAGGTGTTACTGATAATGTATTCATAAAACGGGATGCTGCCTTAATTCAGGAAACTTATTAAACATCCTTATCGCTGTCTTACCTTTCAACTTTCCAATTATTTCTGAATTAGAATACTTCGACGGTATTGCTATACACATATGAATATGATCTTTGCATTCGTTCCCTTCAATAATCTCTACACTCATCCATAAACAAACTTTTCATATTTCATCTATTACCGCTTCCCTTATCTCTCTATTAAAAACCTTGTAACGATATTTGGGGATTATTTCAATATGATACTTGCAATCCCAGACTACAGGTTGTAACTTGATCAAACTCATTTATTTTTCCTCCTGTAGCATATTTTTCTTCAGGACGAATATTTTAACTCTTTCATAATATATAAATGGCGCTCCTGCAAAAAGTCGATTTCTCTAATACTGATACTGATCACAATCAATTACAAGCGATTATCGCCAAATATGGAACATAAAATTCGGTTAGAAGTAGTTTTTGCACTAAATCTATATATAATAACATTTAACATATCGTTTCAATTATTTTTTGTGACGTTTGCTCACAAAAAAACGCTTATAATTATAGAAGGCATCACAATAGATGGCCACAAAGAAGGATAAATTTACTGAAGATCATAAAAGATATTATCCTGTTGTATTCAGCACAGTTTATACAAAAATAGGCAATATTGATGATGCAAGTGACATCTGTCAGGAAATATTTATCAAATTCTTTGAAAAATATGAGGAGATACAAAACAGCAGAAAATGGCTTTATGGAGCATTACGGATTGCCATTCTGGAGTTTTTTAGAAGGACAAGGGCTGAAGAAGTCAATATTGATGATGTATTTGGAGATGTAGGCCTTACATTTGTGAATGGATTTAAAGACAGCAGAGTAATCATAAGCGAGGCCATTGATAATATGGACAATTTTGGAGATGAAGGGGAAAAGACCCTCTTTGATCTTATTGCAGTGTATAATTACAGTTACAGCGAAGCCGCAAAACAAATGGGATTAACTAAAAGAAAAGCAGAATATAGATATAGACGTATAGTTGATCGAATAATCGATTATTTGAATAAGAAGGGCATAAAGGACATTGAGGACCTTCTATGAACGATAGATTCAATATATTCGAGAGGGCACTGGATAAACTTAAGCTTAGGCAATCCATCCCTCAGGATGTAAAGGAATACATTCTCGATAATAGAGCGCGGGCCCTTTTGGAAACTTTAAGGGCGGTTGGTGAATACAATTTAGTATACGATCTTGTTCTCAGAATATACTTTCTTTCCGGAAAGCTTGGATTAACCATTTCAGTCGTTCAGAGTAAAATTGTTTTAGGTATAATATCATTATTATTAGGAGCCTCATTATCTACAGGAGTTGTAATAGTGGCGGATTTCCTAAAGGAAACCAAATCTGAATTCTTAGATAACAAAGAAGTAATCGAATTATACAAAGATAATATTATGCCTGAAAAATCGATCATCAAAAAGTTAAACGAGAAATGGAAGCAGCCAAGAGAATCAGTTGGAATAAAAAAGAGAAACGCGCAAACATTCGAAAGATTAAAAGGGAAAAAACCTATAGCCATAAACGCAAGGCTTGGGATAAACAGATTTGAAGCAAGCGGAGTTGATAAAAGGATTGCATCTGATATAACCGATAAATTATATCAAAAGCTTCGCTTGCTGAAGGGTAGAAACCTTGTAGTATATAAGAGAATTGAAGGGATTGAGAAAAGCGTAAACAGGCAGTTGGTTGGAAGAGTCAGCAGACTTAGAGACTCATATATACTTGCTGTTAGGGTTGTAGATGGGGAGAGCGGAAAGCAGTTATTTGGTAAGACAATAAATTATAAGCAAGTGGATAACTTGGATAGCAAGTTAGAACAGATTGCTGAACAGATTATTAGTGTCAGCGATATATGGAATAGAAGCGAGTAATAAGCGCTGATACAATCATATTAATCTGTTAGATATATACTATTTATTGCTGTACTGCTTTAATGTACTCTGGGTTTGGACATTTATCATTTTTTTTGTAATTTATGAGTGAGGTGTATAATGAACAAAAGACTTGGTTTGTTATTCTTACGGCATTGGAATTTTATACAATTACAAGAATGTAATTATATGAAATTAATATATATATGCGTCATAATAACTCAAAGATGGCCTATTTTAGCCATTGTTTTATCACTTCTTATGGTTACTCAAGCATATTCCATGAAGAATAAAAATGATAATGATAAAGAAAGGGCAGCGATTTTGGATTTTAAGGCGCATAATTGCCCCCAGTCCATAGCTAAAGCTGTAACTGACATAGTTAGCGCAAGGATATTTGAGACTCATATCTTTACCATAGTGGAGAGAAATCAGATTGATAAGGTATTCGAAGAGATGGAACTGCAGAAGAGTTGGTGTACAGATTCTGAATGCGCTGTTAAGGTCGGGAGGCTACTCTCCGCAAACAAGATTATAATAGGAGCGATTCATAAGATTGATACATACTATATTCTCCTGAGGATCGTAAATGTCGCAATCGGCAAAGTGGAAGGCAACTACAAGGTGAAGGCGGATGAAGAGTCCCGTCTGGAAGAGGCGTGCATTGAGATTGTTGAGATGTTGGAATACGATTTTAAGACAGAAACCTATTTGAGCTATTCCATTTCATTTGGTTTTCAATATGCAATTGGAGATTACTCAAAGGTTGGTGACGATGGATACGGCTTCAATCTAAATCTCAATGTCAACAATTTTATCTATAAAAACGCTGTTTTAACCATATCAACGGGCATTTATTCCTTTGATGGGGCCGATGATTCCATTGAGTCAATTATAACAGCGCCGATAATGCTTAATCTTGGTTACATCTACAAACTATCGAGAAAAATAAGAATAGTCCCCTATTTGGGTTGTGGATATTTTATAAATATGATGACCTACGACAAAGACGGTGTGGATCAATTTGGTGATTATGAATATTCGAGAGAGAATTTTTATGATCCCGTTGCCTCAGCAAGGTGTGATCTGGAATACATTATGTCTTTAAATCTGCACATCTTTCTTTCGCCAAACTATACATATTTTTTTGAAAAAAGCAATACCGGTCAAATTTTGGGCGCTGATGCCGGTGTAAAGATGTTTTATTAGCATTTTTTATTCTATATTATTCGAAGAAGGCGATCTTATGAAAAATGCAATAGCAATTTTGAATATTCTGCTATCTCTATCACTTCTTTATTGCAGCAATATGATCCAGGAGGGAATAGACTCCACAAAAGATCCACGAATCCCGGAGATCAATGTGAAACAGGGAGCTGATAATATTCTATCCCCCAGCGGCAGATACGATATTGTTGGAGTTAAGGTAAATGATTCAAGTCCGAATATTACATTTTTAATTGAAAACCTCGGATTAGCCGATTTGATGCTGACAGGTGAGCCAATTATAACAATTAGCTGTGCAGACTGTGAAAGCGATGATATTTTTCAAATCGAGCAGCCCTCATCCTCCATTATTCCTGCAGGCAGAAATGTAACTTTTTCTGTAACATACAATCCTGAATTACCAGGCAATAACTCGGCAACAATATCCATTATGAATAATGACCTCGATGAAGGCCTATATACATTTACGGTTTCAGGGAATACAAATCCTGTTTGCGATTTTAACACAAGGTTAAGGAAGGGCATCATCTCACTTACTGTAGATTTTGAGGATAAATCTCTTGGTGATATTACATTATGGGAATGGGATTTCAATGGAGATGGTGTTATCGATTCAAATGAGCAGAATCCAAGCTATACATATAACAGCCCTGGCTCCTACTCTGTTATGCTAACCCTGTCAGGACCGGGCGGTTCTCACTACAAGATAAGAGATAATTATATCACTGTTATTATGCCAATTGAACATTCAATCGATAGTAATGTCGATAATATCCGTAATGTTGTTGCGGCAGATTTAAATGGCGATGGTGAGATGGATGTGCTGGCCGCATCAGGTGGGAAGTCACCCGATTATATTGGCGAGATAGCCTGGTGGAAGAACAATGGAAACGGTTCATTTGGAGATAAGCAAATCATAGCCAGCATCCTCGATAACTCATATTACAACCATGTTGTTGCGGTAGATTTAGATGACGATGAAAATATTGATGTGCTGGCCGCATCAGGTGGGAAGTCACCCTATTATATTGCCGAGATAGCTTGGTGGAGGAACAACGGCGATGACACATTTGGTGAAAAGCAGAGCATCGTCAGTTTCCCTTATGCGCGCATGGTATGCGCAGCCGATATTGATGGAGTTAATGGCCTCGACGTTTTGGCGGTAGGCCGCAATAGCGCTTGGTGGGCAAACGATGGAAGCGGAAACTTCACCGGCGATGGCATAATAATTGACGATTGGTATTTAGGATATGCTTATCTGACTGATATTGACAATGATAATGATCTGGATGTGTTGGCTTCCACCTCAGGTTCTCCAGGCAGATTACAATGGCACGAAAACACCAGTGGAGATGGCACATCCTGGACAAAGCATATATTTGACGATAGTTTCCACAACTGTACATCCTTAACAACAATAGATATAGATGATGATAACGATTTAGATACGCTTGGATTGGGGATAGTCAACTTTGGTGAGCCAAAAGATATCTACGAAATAATCTGGTGGGAGAACACAGACGGCAATGGTACCTTTGGGCCAAGAATTACCCTCGACAGCGATTATTCACGGCCCTCCTCACTATTTACAACCGATATTGATGGAGATGGAAAAACCGATGTTTTGGGAACCGGCGATTCTTTGATCGCAATGTGGAATAACAATGGCAATGAAGGCTTCACCAAAAAAATCATCAACTATCAATTATTAGATGCTTGCTCAGTTTATGCAGCAGATATGGATGGTAATGGTGATATGGATGTGCTTGCCGCAGGGGATAGCATATCCTGGTATAATATTAGATTGGATGGCTGGTACAGGCACACAATTAGTGAAACCCTCAACGGAGCTAATTCGGTCAATTCGGCTGATATAGACGGTGATGGCGATATGGATATACTAAATACAGCTAGCGGCTCTTTAGGCTCCATTACATGGTGGGAGAACATTGATAATGAAAGCTTTGTAACAATCAGCCATCCTATTGACACCAATTTCACAGGCGCCTGTTCATGTTATGCATTAGATATGGATTTAGATGGAGACATAGATGTGATTGGCGCAGGAGACGGAGACGGTGTGATATGGTGGGAAAATACAGAGGGCAACGGTCTTTATTGGGATAGGCATGAAATGGGATACGTTGGTGGGGGCGATGAATCTGTGTATGCCGCGGATATGGATAATGACGGCGATCTGGACGTGATTGAATCTATGTGGGGCTCAGCATGGATAATCTGGTGGGAGAACGACGGCACTTTGCCTGACGATGGCACACAATGGGACTACCATAACATATCACCAATGTCTTGGGGAGGACCTCGTTCGGTTATGGCTGCTGATATTGATGGGGATGATGATATGGATGTCCTTAGCGCTAATGGTGGTATAAGGTGGTGGGAAAACATGGATGGCTGTGGCAGTTTCCCTAATGGAGGTGTTGAATACCCTGTAGGTTCACTTCATACCATCGATGATAGCTTCTTCCCATCTTATTATGCCTATGCCTTGGATATGGACAAAGATGGAGACATAGATGTATTGGGCGCCGCAGGTGGCGATATTGACGAGATTGCATGGTGGGAAAATAATGGTGACGGCACGTTTGGAAGTAGGCAGACAGTCAGCTCTTCATTCGATGGAGCATCTTCGGTATATGCCGCTGATCTTGATGGCGATGGCGATATGGATATAGCGGCAACGGCCAGAGATGGAGATAAAATAGCATGGTGGAAGAATCCTATGATTGGCAATAACACTGAATGGATTGAACACACCATTGCAGCCGATTTTGATGGCGCGTCATCGGTATTTATTACGGATATTGATGATGACGGCGATATGGATATAATCGCCACAGCATCCGATAACGGCGAGATAGTCGTGTGGGAGAACAATATATTGGACTATGGGCCATAATTCAGCGTCAACCAATTAGCTCTCCACAATTTATAATCAACCCAACAGGTTTTCCTATTGATGTGAGATAATTCACCAACTGCATTTCATGAGCCCTAACTATTCGTTTTACCGATTTCAATCCTACCATAAGAACATCTTCGACAACCAAGTCTGCGGTTTATCCTGTTATCCTTCTAATTCTTAAAAAGTCTTGCCAAAAATATATCCTTAGCGAAGCCGTAGGGAAACAAAGACATTATGGTTAAGGTACTAATAAGTCCAAATTCACAGCACCGAGTATAATTTGTATGCACTCATTGATAATGAATGCTGAAGGGCCAGAATATCCCATAATAACAGCAGTCCAAAACTGCTCAAAAATTTTGCTAATTTCCTATCGTCCCGTGAAAGATGTCACAATAATTCTATTAACATATTGTCTCTATCTTCCAACGACCCTAATTTTGTCTCAATTGGTGTAATAATTGTTCCTCTATCCCATAGATAGCAAGGGAATATAAAAGAATGCATATCCATATGGCGGATATTCATCATTCGATTGGAATGATAGAGATCATCCTTATCTATAACCACAATCACAGATATAAGCTTAACAGGAAAAGATGGAAGTAATCCCACCCGAGTCTTTGAATGTGGAAGCAAGACACATTTCATTGATGCGAGACATTACAACCTATTTGCCTCACAAGAAATAATAAACAACTTTTTTATATTTTTTTTGTGACGAATCGGGCTGAAAGATCGCTTATCTATAGCAAACAGGATAGATTGGGTTATATCATTGTTTGCAAATTTAACACTAAATATATTCAGGAGGCATGGTTATGAAAAGCTTACGTCTATTTCAAATTATTAGATCTTTTGAAGTAAAAAAAATTAAGGAGGAACAAAAAATGAGGAAGCATGGTTTATTAAAAAAACTCTTGGTTATTGCATTAATTGCTGCATTTGGTGTTGTGATTAATTGCGGAGATGATGGTGGCAGCGACTTCCCCTTCATCCCTGATAGTGGCGATAACAGCGACAGTTCAGCAATTTGTGCGCTAATATTTGAAGACCCAGATCCTTCAGACACAACCGATACCGACGGCGACGGTCTTACAGACTACTGCGAGTGCATGGAGTATTCAAGCGATCCTGAAAAGACCGACACTGACGAAGACGGCGTAAATGACGGTGATGAGGTGGTAATCCATCATACATCGCCGGCAATGGCTGATACTGACGGCGATGGCATGAGCGACTCTGATGAGATATCAACAGGCGGATATAATCCTCTTATTGCGGAAATCCCGCAGGTTGAGCTTTCAATATGGGGCGTCCCCAATATTGGACTCAATATAAAAGTAACAGATGAAACCGGCGGAGAGACAGAGACATTTGAGTCAGAATTGACAGAAGAATCTAGCACTTATTCAACAAGCGACACAACTGTCACGCATCGATTTTCAGAAAATAATTTCTATATTGACACAAAGCTAAAGGCGTCAACAGGCACATGGGGGTTATTCCCATCCGCCTCGCTTACTGTAAAGACGGGATACTCCACACATAATACAATGTCAAAGGGGCATACATTAGTGGTTGATAAATCATCATATCAACATTCTCAACACGAATACAGCGAGGCGCGGAAATACTACCAGAGCCGCGAGGTGGAAACTATATCAGGATTCATCAAACTTGGTTTAATGGTAACTAATCCTGGTGATAAAGCATTTACGCTAAAAAATCCATATATTACAATTGGAAAGCGTGACGCTGAAAATCCCTCTCAATATAAGGTCATCACAACACTTAAGATAGATGGGATAGATCAGGATGGGATGGGCATGGAGCCGAATGGCGGCACAAAGGGACCTTATGTGATTGAGAATAACGACGTTTCTGTCACTGAGATTGAATCACTTATGGCTAATCCTAATGGTCTATTTGTTGAGCTTAGCAATTTTGATCTTGTGGATGAAGATGACAGGGACTTTGTGTTTATAAATGAAGAGACTGTTGTTAAAACTGCGTTAGTGGAGATCAATTATGGGCATGTTTCAGGAATGGTCCCTGAGCGATATTTAGTGGCTACGAATGTTCGCCGTAATGCCAATGGAAAACCGATGGGCATAACCATGAAAGAGGTTATGGAGAATGCTCTGCAAAAGGATTATGAGACCCGGGAACTTGGAAATGACGTATTGTATAGAATCGGCAATGTTGAAGCGAAAAACATGGAAGAGGGTTTTTGGGTTGTTATACTTGACTCGGAAAGAGATGGCAGAGCAGAGATGGTTGATGACGGCAATTTTGATGATATTGTTCTTGAGTATAAGGACAAGATATATCTTGTTTACGGCAAGGACGAAGACAGCGATGGAGTGATGGACATAGTAGAGCATGCCCTAGGAACAAGGGATGATGATGAGGATACTGACGATGATGGTTTAACAGATTTTCAGGAAATATATGAAAGCTGGGGGGTTTCATATACCGGGAAAGATGATGAAGAGCATGCCTATGCGGTCTATTCTAATCCATTAAGCGCGGATATAGATGACGATAGTCTGCTTGATCCTGATGAGATTAGCGCCTTAACCGACCCCAACAACTGGGATACAGACCGCGACAGCAGGTCCGACAGCGTTGATCCTACCCCCCTTGTCTGGGAGAATGTACCTCCGGTTGCTGACTCGCAGTCTGTGACTACCTCCGAGGACACCTCAGTTGAGATTACCCTTACAGCAAGCGACGCCAATAATGATCCGCTTGGATGGCATTACGGCAATCCTCAACACGGCGACCTCAGCGGGACCACGCCAAATCTGACATATACTCCTGATCCCAACTACAGTGGTGATGATAGCTTTACCTTCTATGTGGATGATGGAATTGAGAATAGCAATACAGCCACGGTGAACATTGATATAGAGGAAGTGGCTGATATCCTATACGTAGTTGTAGGTGGCGCAGGAAGTGAGGATGGAAGCTCCTGGGCTAATGCCTTTGATCATCCACAGGATGCCATTGACGTTGCCTCTGATGACGATCAGATATGGATTGCAGAGGGCACATACTGGCGAAGATCAGGCACCGACACTGTACTGCTCACCATGAAAAGTAATGTGGATATTTACGGAGGATTTGACGGAACTGAGGAAAGCCTCAATGATCGAGATTATCCAGAGGATAATGAGACCATACTGAATGGGCATGATGAGGTCTATCATGTTGTGGTTGGCAGTCATAATGCGCGCCTCGACGGATTTACTATAACCGGAGGTAATGCAACAGGCGGAGATTCAAATATCCGGGGTGGTGGCATTTTCAGCAGCTTGAAGGTTGATATTACAATTGCTAACTGCAAATTTGAGGAAAACAATGCATACTGGGGTGGCGGTATGTACATCGGTTTATCTTCTATAACTATTGAAAATTGCACCTTTGATTCCAATACGAGCACTAATGGCGGGGGTATCTATTGTGAAGACAACTCGAATATTGTAACCATAAAGAATTGCCTCCTTATAAATAACTCTGCCGCATCACAAGGTGGTGGAGTGTATAACAATAATAGTTCGCCAAAAGTGTTAAACAGTACTTTCAGCGAGAACAGCGCAGTCTACGCTGGCGGCGGGATATTCAACATAAACAGCAGCTCGCCTACTATCACAGATTGCATAATGTGGAATGATGATGCAGGAAGCGGAGATGAGATATATAACTGGAATGCATCAAGTGATCCAACTGTCACCTACTCGGACATAGATGGCGGTTACCCTGGAGAAGGCAACATAAACAGCGATCCGGAGTTTTGCACTGGTTCCAGAGGCGGTTACTATCTGTCTCTCCATCCCCATCAACCTTATACTGTTAGCCCATGCTTTGACATTGGAAGCGACACCGCGCTATTTCTTGGCCTGAACGATAAGACTACACTCACTAACGGTTTATATGACGCTGGTACGGTAGACATGGGATACCACTACGAGCGTTAGTTATTTAGGAAAAGCGTAATAGTTTATTCACAGGGTTGTTCAAAGAGTCATTGACTTTTGGGGCAGCCCTGTTGGAATAGGCAGTTGATCAACGAACGATCCAGATTCTTTTGTAATGCCCAACATGGCGCCCCTTACTCTATCCCATTCACTTCCCTTCCTCACTAGGCATAATACTTTACCTCCTAAATAAATCATTATTATGTAGCACCAACTTTATTAAATATTTTAAAGGCAAACACCACCGCCAAGAGCGGTGGTGATAGCTATGAAAATTAAATATATAATCCCACTTCCATCTATAATTGATCATTAAGAATCAAATAATTTACGACTCCCATATCTCATGCTACTATCCTAAACCCTGTATCGTCCGCTGTATAATATTATCCTGCGTCTTGCGGCTGATATCCACAAAGTGAGCGCTGTATCCTGCCACACGAACAATCACCTCCTGATACTGCTCAGGATCACTCTGAGCAGCACGAAGTGTAGCGTCATCAACCATATTAAACTGCACATGATCTAACCCCAAATCAGCCCAGGTCTTCATATAGGATTTCCATAACTGATATCCCTTTTCACCTGATAATTGTGTAGGAGAAAGGCGCTGATTAAGCAGAAAGGCTCTGCCATCGCTTATATGATTTATCTTCCCACATGATTTCAACACTGCCGTAGGTCCCTTCTTATCTAATCCCGGGCCTGGCGAAATTCCGCCATCATAAAGGGCATCCCCCAATTTCCTACCATTTGGCAATGCATGAACTAGACTCGAAAATAGAATATTTCCACTCACATTCTCAGGCAAAGCAGGCCAATTATTCCCAGACGGACACTTTATCTCCCGTGAATGCCTTGCAACCTCTCTCAAACAGCGAACCATTATCTCATCAACATAATCATTGTCATTTCCCCATTTAGGCGCATTCTTCACAAAATCCAATCTCATCTCCTCTCTACCCTCCCAGTTGCACCTTAACGCCTCAACTAATTCTTCCATAGAGTATTTCTTTTCATCAAAAATTAGTTTTTTCACAGCAGCCAAACTATCAGCATTCTCAGCCCAGGTAAAAAATGTAACCCAACAATTTCCACGCTCTATCGTGGGATCAAGAGCATCTAAACCACTCTCTACACACTTCTCTGATATAGATGATAAAAAGGGACGCCCATGATTTTCTGGGCTCTTCTGTCTGCCACGGTTCATTATCCGAGTTCCAAAGTTCATCAACCATTCCATCTGCGCAACCCAAGCCTGGAAAAGCTGTTCAAAGTCAGTAAACTTAGTAGCATCCCCTGTTTCCGGACCCATCTGCATATTGACTATATGATCAAATCCATTATGTAGCGCATACTCTACCATTTTCGAACAATTCAGGGTTGCTGCCATTCTTGCTGGTTGTGCGCCGTGCTTAGTTGTTGGGCAAGGCGACATGCATGCCTGGTGAACCCATGTCCGCATCTCTTCCAAAGGATGTCCATGCCAATTCATACCATTTGCAATTAAAATCGGATCATTTCGAATGCTGGGATAACCTAAACCATGTCGTATACACTCGAATACCTCCCGCATCACCTCATCCGATACTTGTGGATGCCACCTGAATCCAAATGTAGGATTTGAGACCCGCACTAGCCTTGCTGCCTGCAAAAGGGCTATAGTCAAATCATTGCACGCATCAGTGCCGTCTTTGTTGACTCCGCCTAAAGTCCATACCCATGTACCTGTTATACCCTGAATTCCTTCAGCGCCAACCCTTGCTAGATAATAACCGGTCTCATTGGCACGAATCATATACTCTCCAAGAAGATCAATCGCTTCCTCTCTCGTAATACTCTTATCTACAATGACATCTTTTTCATAATATGGCCAATGATAATAATCCGGACGAGCTGGCCATGCACCCTCAATATCCTCAAATCTAGTCCACACTTGAATGAAGTGATCATATTGAAGTGATTCCTGCAGATTCCTCGGTGTCTTCCCGGGCACTCTTTCACATGTCTCTGCAATCCTTAGTAGCTCTTCCTTTCTCTTGGGATCCGATTCAAAATTCTCCGCTATTATACGCGCCAACCTTGAATACCTCTTGGCATTTCTTATACAAGCCTCTAGAACAATCTGCATTGCCTCCCAATTGGTTAGCTTATCATATAGTGGCAGAATATCAGGGCCTGGATTGCCATCAATTTTATCCTCTGCCTCATCTATCTTCATCTGTATCTCATCAATAATATCTTCAAATGCTTTCTCGCCAGTCATAAAGTACTCGTAATCCTTACCCGCATAACCGAAGCTGCCGCCAACAGGGAAACTCCACAAGAGTACAAAAGTCATCATTTTTACAACTTCCTCACCTGAGAGGTCCCTCAACATCTTCCCCATACAATCCCTTGTACTCCAATAATTGTTGATATCCGCCATAACCTTGAGAGAATCCTCCTGAGGTTCAGGGACTACAACTGGATCATTGTATATCTCATCATTTCCGAAACTAGCTAATTCACAATACCAGAAGAGGGTATTTGGTTGACTCCCCAAATATCCCACAAGCTGTGCTTGGTCTGTAATAAAGATCGGAATGTTGTCAAACACATAGGCTAAGGCCTTGGCTCTTCTCATTATTATGTGTTCATTCTCGTTATCCTTCCAACCCTCTGTGAATAATAGTGGTCTTTCAATATCTACCTTAAGGCCTGGTTCATACATTCCTCCCTTTCTGCCCTTTTTCCAGACAGCCTTCCTAAGATAATCCAGTCGCTTTGACCTCTTCTTCTCGGCAACCCACCACCACTCTCTACTCTCTTCAAGTTCTTTCATACTCTTCTTTTGCGAAAGCTCTGTATTTTTATGTAATTCTGGTGTCATTTTAATCCTCCTTTCATGTTTAATATATCAAAACCAAAAACAACATTCTCTTTTTTTTATCACCCCCTTAGTCAAAAATTATAACCAGTAAAATCTACAAATATCTTATGAATAATATTTACACCTACTTGCATCCATATTGGAGATAACGAGATAACAAGAGTCGCCTTTTGTCTGGAAGAGTGGTTCATGAAGTGTTATATCAGAACCTTCCTTAAGAACATTACACATTCCGCTTACAGCCCCTAAACCGCATCCTCCCTGAATGTAATTCCTGCATCTTCCACAGGCCTTCTCAGGCATATCCTGCTCCTCCATGCTTCCACCCTTCTCAATAATGCCCAACATGGCGCCCCTTACCCTATCCCATTCACCTCCCTTCCTCCTAGGCATAATACTTCACCTCCTAAATATGTCATTATTATGTAGCACCAACTAAATTAAATCATTTTAGAGGCTATCACCACCGCCAAGAGCGGTGGTGATAGCTATGAAAATTAAATATATAATCCCACTTCCATCTATAATTGATCATTAAGAATCAAATAATTTACGACTCCCATATCTCATGCTACTATCCTAAACCCTGTATCGTCCGCTGTATGATATTGTCCTGTGTCTTACGGCTGATATCAACAAAGTGAGCACTATATCCAGCAACACGAACAATCACCTCCTGATACTGCTCAGGATCCTTTTGCGCTGCCCTAAGCGTAGCGTCATCCACCATATTAAACTGAACGTGATCCAATCCCAAATCAGCCCAGGTCTTCAAATATGCCTTCCATAATTGATAACCCTTCTCTCCAGAAAGTTGGGTTGGCGATAACCGCTGATTCAACAGAAAAGCCCTTCCATCGCTTATGTGGTTTATCTTCCCGCATGACTTTAATACTGCTGTAGGCCCCTTCTTGTCCAGTCCTGGTCCAGGAGAAATGCCGCCATCGTATAGAGCATCTCCCAATTTTCTGCCATTAGGGAGAGCATGCACCATTGTTGAAAAGTGTATGTTCCCGCTTACGTTTTCAGGTAGAGCAGGCCATGTGTTTCCTGAAGGGCATCTGATCTCCTTTGAATGTCGAGCTACTTCCCTCATACAGCGAACCATTATCTCATCAACATAATCAACATCATTACCCCATTTGGGAGCATTCTTCACAAAGTCAAGCCTCATCTCCTCCGCCCCTTCCCAGTTGGACTCCAAGGCATCAATGAGCTCTTTCATTGTGTATTTCTTATCATCAAAGATTATTTTTTTTATTGCCGCTAGGCTGTCTGCATTCTCCACCCAAGTAAAGAATGTTACCCATGCATTTCCCCGCTCTATCGATGGTTCAAGCGCATCAAGGCCACTCTCTACCGATTTTTCAGAAATGGCGGACAGGAAGGGACGACCATAAAATTCAGGACTCTTCATTCTACCTCGATTTACTATACGGGTTCCAAAATTCATAAGCCATTCCATCTGCTTAACCCAGGCCTTAAATAATTGCTCAAAATCAGTAAATCCCCTCGCGTTACCTGTTTTTGGTCCCATCTGCAACTTGATACAATGGTCATACCCATCATGTAACGCATACTCAACCATCTTGGATGTATTAAGAGTAGCCGAAGCCATTCGCGCTGGCTGTGAACCATGCTTTGTGGCAGGACATGGCGACATACAGGCCTGATGCACCCAGGTTCTCATCTCCTCCAGTGGATGTCCATGCCAGTTCATCCCATTCGCAATCAAAATCGGATCATTCCGTATACTTGGATACCCCAGTCCATGACGTATACACTCAAACACCTCCCTCATCACCTCATCCTTTACCTGAGGATGCCATCTGAATCCGAAGGTTGGATTGGATACTCTTACAAGCCTTGATACCTTTAACAGGGCCATCGTAAGATCATTGCATGCATCAGTGCCATCAGGATTAACACCCCCAATAGTCCATACCCAGGTGCCTGATATTCCCTGTACTCCATCAGATCCAAATCTCGGGGCATACATCCCAACCTCATTACAGCGAATCATAAACTCCCCAACAAGATCAAGCGCTTCCTCTTCTGTAATATTCTTTTCAATATTTACATCCTTATTGTAGTAGGGCCAATGATAGTAATCAGGGCGTGAAGGCCATGCACCCTCACCATCCTCAAATCTAGTAAAAATTTGTATGAAGTGATCATACTGAAATGATTCCCGAAGGCTTCTTGGCGGCTTCGCCGGCACTCTCTCACAAGTCTCCGCAATACGTAAAAGTTCTTCTTTACGCTTGGGATCTGATTCGTAATTTTCGGCTATTATCTTAGCTAATCTAGTATACCTCCTTGCTATTCCTAGGCATGCCTCCAATACAATCTGCATAGCCTCCCAATTTGATAGCTTATCATATAATGGCAGAATCTCAGGCCCAGGATTTCCATCAATTCTATCTTCTGCGTCATCTATCTTCTCCTGAATTTCATCAATGATATCCTCAAACCCCCTCTTACCAGTCATCAAGTATTCATAATCCTTCCCTGCATACCCAAAGCTGCCACCAACAGGAAGGCCCCACATCAGAACAGTACTCATGAGCTTTACGGCCTCCTCACTGGAGAACTCACGGAAGACCTTGCCTAAATTATCCCTTGGCCCCCAGTAATTATTGATATCAGCCATAACCTTAAGGGATTCTTCCTGGGGTTCAGGTATTACAACTGGATCGTTGTAAATCTCCTCATTGATGAAACTCGCTATGTCTGGATACCATAAAAGCGTGTTGGGTAGACTTCCCAGATATCCTACAAGCTGAGCCTGATCTGTAATGTGAATTGTAATGTTATCAAGTACATGCGAAACAGCCTTTGCCCTTCTCATCATAATAGGATCATTCTCATTCTCCTTCCATGACTCTGTGAATAGCATCGGCCTCTCAAGATCCATTTTAATACCAGGCTCATACATGCCGCCCTTTTTCCCCTTCTTCCAGACAGCCTTTCGTAAATAATCCAACCTTGAGGATCTCTTTTTTTCAGCTACCCACCACCATTCCCTACCCTCCTCAAGCTCCTCAATACTCTTTTTCTGAACTGCGCTGCTAACCTTTTCTGCTTCTTGTGCCATGATGAAATACCTCCCTCTATTTATTTATATTATATTTTAATGATAAATAAACTATATATTAGACTATTCCATCACCCCCTTTTTTACTGGAACCCCATATTTCAGGGGTTCCAATTTTTTATTAACCTATACCTTGGATTGTCCTCTGTATGATATTGTCCTGTGTCTTACGGCTGATATCCACAAAGTGAGCGCTGTATCCAGCAACCCGTACAATCACCTCCTGATATTGCTCAGGATCTTTCTGCGCTGCACGTAGTGTAGCATCATCAATCATGTTGAACTGCACATGATCTAGCCCAAGATCGGCCCAGGTCTTCATGTAGGACTTCCACAACTGATAACCCTTCTCACCGGAAAGCTGAGTAGGAGATAGTCTCTGGTTCAATAAGAATGCCTTGCCATCGCTTATGTGATCTATTTTTCCGCATGACTTCAACACTGCAGTCGGCCCCTTTTTGTCAAGGCCAGGACCTGGAGATATCCCTCCGTCATATAAAGCATCACCTAGTCTTCTCCCATTAGGTAAGGCATGTACCATACCCGAAAAATGTATGTTACCGCTCACATTCTCCGGTAATGACGGCCATGGATTCCCGGATGGGCACCTTATCTCTCTTGAGTGTCTTGCAACCTCTTTAACACAACGGACCATTATCTCATCTACATAATCATCATCATTGCCCCACTTTGGACCATTCCTCACAAAATCGAGCCTCATCTCCTCCTTGCCATCCCAATTGGACTCCAAGGCATCTATCAGTTCCGATATAGTATATTTCTTCTCGTCAAAGACCAATTTTTTCACCGCTGCAAGGCTGTCAGCATTCTCTACCCATGTAAAGAAGGTAATCCATGCATTGCCACGCTCTCCTTCAGGCTCAAGAACATCAAGACCACTCTCAACTGACCTCTCTGATATAGCTGATAAGAATGGTCGACCAAAATAATCCGGACTTTTCACTCTTCCGCGATTCATTATCCTAACTCCAAAATTCATCAGCCACTCCATCTGTTTTACCCATGCCTGGAAAAGCTCTTCAAAATTTTGAAAATTCCTCGCATCTCCTGTCTTAGGACCCATCTGTAATTTTATGATATGATCAAAACCATTATGCAGGGCGTACTCAACCATCTTAGAGGTATTCATAGTGGCTGATGCCATTCGACATGGTTGAAAGCCATGCTTTGTCGTTGGACAGGGAGACATACAGGCCTGATGAACCCATGTCCTCGCTTCCTCTAAGGGATGGCCATACCAATTCATCTCATTAGCAATCAATATAGGATCATTCCTTATGCTCGGATACCCTAGTCCATGTCTAATACATTCAAACACCTCTCGCCAAACCTCATCCGTTACCTTAGGATGCCACCTGAATCCGAAAGTGGGATTGGCTACTCGCACTTGCCTTGCTGCTTGAAGAAAGGCAACCGTCAGATCATTGCATGCATCAGAACCATCCTTGTTGACTCCACCTATTGTCCATACCCAACTTGCCTGTATTCCCTGCACTGCCTCAGCCCCAGCTCTAGGGAGATAATGACCAACCTCATAAGCTCGAATCATGTACTCGCCTATGAGATCAATTGCTTCCTCTTTTGTAATATTCTTTTCAATATTTACATCCCTTTCATAGTATGGCCAATGATAGTAATCAGGACGCAATGCCCATGCCCCCTCTAAATCTTCAAATCTTGACCATATTTGAATAAAATGATCATACTGTAATGTCTCATGAAAGCTTCTAGGAGGTTTGCCAGGCACTTGCTCACAGACCTCTGCAACACGTAATAACTCTTCCTTTCGCTTAGGATCTGATTCAAAATTCTCAGCTATTATTTTTGCCAACCTTGCATATCTCTTAGCACTATTGATACAGGCTTCAAGAATTATCTGCATAGCCTCCCAATTCGATAGCTTATCATATAAGGGAAGAATATCCGGTCCAGGATCGCCATCTATTCTCTCTTCAGCATCATCTATCCTTTCCTGTATCTCATTTATTATATCATCAAACCCTCTCTCACCTGTCATGCAGTACTCATAATCCTTGCCCGAATAGCCAAAGCTTCCTCCGACTGGTAGTCCCCACATGATAACAGTACTCATAGCTTTTACTGCCTCTTCACTGGAGAACTCCCTGAGCACCTTCCCTAAATTATCCCTTGTGCCCCAATAATTATTTAACTCAGCCATTGTTTTCAAGGACTCATCTTCAGGCTCAGGTATCACCATTGGATCATTGTATATCTCTTCATTCATGAAACTCGCCACATCAGGATACCACATAAATGTATTGGGCAAACTCCCCAAATAGCCAACAATCTGAGCATAATCTGTAATATAAATAGTAATGTTCTCTAAAACATGAGACAAAGCCTTGGCTCTTCTCATCATTAAGGGATCATTCTCATTCTCTTTCCAAGACTCAGTAAATAATAAAGGTCTTTCAAGATCGACCTTAAGCCCTGGCTCATACATGCCACCCTTTCTGCCCTTTTTCCAGACTGACTTCCTCAAATAATCCAGTCTCTTTGATCTATTTTTTTCAGCTACCCACCACCACTCTCTATCCTTTTCAAGTTCTTCAATACTCTTCTTTTGCGAAGCATCGCTAACCTTCTCTATCCCTTGGGACATCTTTAATACCTCCTAAATTGTAGTTTATTATTGTAGACATTCAGACAAAAAGAAAATAATTTAAACATAAAGCTTCAATATTTCACCTCCTTTGAGTTCATAGCTTTTTCCCTTTAAATCGCTTGAATCTTTTTGCCATCCCTAGATAAAGCTGTATCCTATTTACTGCTTCACCCTTTACCATATCATCCTAATTATGATGATTAATAATCGTATAATAATCCCTCAGAGTATCTGGATTAATAATATCAATCTCACAGATCCATCAATAAAAATGAAGAATAGTGAAATTGATATGACTCACATCATTATCTTATCTCATTAGCATCTATATTGATTTTTTTAAATAATGATGTTACTGCTTCAAGAGCATAATCAGTCTCGAATATTTCAAATCTGTAATCATTTACGAACATCTACTAAAGTAGGTTCAATAATAATCGATGTAACCCTTGCAATCTGTAGTAAATACTACCCTAATCCTTGAATAGTTCTCTGTATAATATTATCCTGTGTCTTGCGGCTGATATCCACAAAGTGAGCACTGTATCCAGCCACACGTACAATTACCTCCTGATACTGCTCAGGATCCTGCTGCGCTGCCCTGAGTGTGGCGTCATCAACCATGTTAAACTGAACATGATCCAATCCAAGATCAGCCCAGGTCTTCATATAGGACTTCCACAACTGATAACCCTTCTCGCCAGCCAACTGAGAAGGCGATAAACGCTGATTCAAGAGAA
>JAXHTS010000066.1 GCA_034190085.1 Spirochaetota bacterium | reverse complement strand
AGCAAGAGGTACTTTCAGTTTCTCAGGGAAAATCCTGAATCTGCTCAATTCTTGGCTCTCGGAAGAAATGTAAGATTTGTGCTTTACAATAAGGTATACGAGATATATGAGTAGAGAAATCCGAGAGTTTCTCCTAAACCAGAAACGCTAAAATAGGTTTTTGGGGAATTCTCATCATTACTAAATAAGGGGATGCCTGAATTTACTATACCCTCAGATTTGGTTCGTGACCTAAAATGAATATTACCATAGTGTTTTTTGTTGCCTTTTTCATAATTCATACTGCATTGCATTATTACATATTCATCAGAGGCTGGCAGGCCATCCCCAAGCGGTTATATATTGGATGGATCTATTCTAGTATATTTTTCATATTCTATATCTCCTCACTATTGGGGTTCCTATTACAAAGGTTCACTTACTCTCCATTGATTAGCCTTTTTTCATGGATCGGTCACCTATGGCATGGCGCAGTACTCTATCTCTTCATTTCGATCATATTGATTGATCTTCTTCGTTTGCTTCTTAAACTATTTCGTTTTTATCCAAAAGTACCCAAAGAATCTTATCAAAGGATAAAGCAGATACTTCTTATAACAGTTACTTCGATAATTATTATAGTATTAGTAATAGGCTATAGAAATGCTGCGAATATAAAGGTCACAGGATTACATATAAATGTACATAAAAAAGCGGGACAATTGAGATCACTGAATGTTCTGATGGTCTCTGATATACATATCAATTCGATTTTTACTAAGGCCAAGCTTGAAAACATTGTGAATAAAATAAACTCCCTGCATCCTGATATTGTGTTATTTGTTGGGGATATTGTTGATAATGTTATTGAACCTTTCAAGCAAAGGGGTATGGGACAAATTCTTTTAAAGATAGAATCAAAATATGGTATTTTTGCTGTTTTAGGAAATCATGAATTTTTTGGGGATGTGGATGAAACCATTAATCATCTAAGTAAATTTAGGATTCGATTTTTAAGGGATAGGGTAATCAAAATTGACAATAGCTTTTTCCTGATAGGTAGGGAGGATTTAAGCAGTGAAAGATTTTTACTTAGAAAAAGAAAATCCCTAAAATATTTAACAGCTAATATTGATAAAAGTCTTCCCATCATCCTAATGGATCATCAGCCATTCGATTTACAAGAAGCATATGATAATCAAATCGATCTGCAATTATCAGGACATACGCATAATGGGCAAATGTTTCCTCTGACTCAAATAGTGAAGATGATCTTTGAGGTTAGCTGGGGGTATATACAGAAGGGCGGTGTACACTATTATATAACCTCAGGAGTAGGAACAGCAGGTGCCCCTTACAGAATATCTACAATCTCTGAAATTGTAAATATTAAGATAGATTTTGATTGAAGTATTGCCAAATGTGGAAGTGGGGTGTTGTGAACATTTAGTTTTAGCTATCCTCATCTATGGAAATAACGAAGAAAGGCCGGTCCTGAACATTGAATATGATAACTCTGAGGGGGGAAGGATTATTTACTATTTAAAGGTCAAACCATTCCTTCAGGTGTTCTCTGATCTCACTGTTACTCATAATCTTTTCCTTAAGCGTAAACATACCTATACGCAATGAGATGTTGACATCATTATTCCACGGCCACCATGCAGCGAAGAGTATTAGTTTATCAGCCTCTGTGGAAGCGAATACCTTTTGTCCTGGTTGTATTCCATTAATTGAATTGATCAATTTTTTAATAATTTTTGAGGGTTTAACTATCGAATCGGATTCCCAATATTTATCAAACTCTAAAGATACTGTAGTCAATATTACATCCTTATCCTTTTTATCAAAAATAATTATTGGCGTATTAAATCTTTCATCCATCTCCCATTCATAGGAAGAGGGTATATTTCGCGTTATCTGATAACAGATATTTCTAAATTTCTCTAATACTATTAAATTCATAATATGACTATATCATATTATTTATATTTGTCAAGATAATCCTATAAGTACAATATTGGTAAACTAATACTTAAAGAATGGAAAAATCCTAATTCATTGATATATTTACCAATGTATTTATAATTATTTGAGTATTTTTCGCCTCCTGAAAACAAAATAACACTAATGAGATATTGTGATTGTATAATCTACAATTTCATTCGCCTACATATCTATCATTTTTCCATCTGCCCGTCTTTACCCTTCCATCAGGGTAATACATAGTCCCCTTGCCATGAATCATATTATCCTTACATTCTCCTATATACTTTCCCCCCCTTGGCCATGTCCATGTCCCATAACCATTGATTCTGCCTTTCTTGAATTCACCTATAAACTTTGAGCCAGCCCATACTGATTTTTCTCCCCAGGTAAAGGTGCCTTGTCCTTCCATTAGGCCATTTACAAATTGACCTATATAGGTGCTACCATCGGGGTAACGAAAGGTGCCCTGACCATTGATGCAGTCACCATCGATACAACCTAAAGCATCGTCATCAATAATTTTTTTTCTCACCTTTTCGGTCTTTTCGGTATCCCCAATATTTTTATTTTGGATTGTAGTAGTTTTGCATTGTAATACAAATATAATTAGAGCGCAAGCTAGCAGTACGAGTGTGTTTTTTTTTGTCAATATTCCCTTCATCTATTTGTTCCCTCCAGGATGTTAATATTTTAGAATAGTGTCTTCAGTACTTAAATATGATTGCTTAGTTAAATTTGTCTAGCACATAATCAGTTATAAGTACATTGTAAATCAAAATTATAATTATTCGATTTTTAAGTGTGAATTCAATGAGACTTGGAATACATTTTAGCAATCATTACACCGGATATTAATCCACATAAATGTGCTTCCCATGAAATAAAAGAACGGCTAGGGAAAATGCCCCAGATTGCGCCACCATACAAAAAAAAGGTAATCAATGATATTATAATAGTTTTAAAATTTCTGTTAAATATTCCAACTGAAAAGAGATATCCCATTATGCCATATATCACACCACTTGAGCCAACATGCACAGTCCCGCCTCGACCAATTAGCCATGTGCCAAGCCCTCCCCAGATAATGATATGCACTATAATTAAAATAGTGCGGTTTCTTTCAAGGCTTATTAGAATAATACCCAGAATATATAGGCTTAAGCTGTTTGCAATAAGATGAAATGGATAAGAGTGAATGAATGGTGAAAAGATGACACCCTTTAGCCCGGATATATTTCTTGGTATAATGCCATAATTATTAATTGGTAAAAAGAGACTCGCTAGGGTTATTAACCATAACAGAGCTAAGACATAAATCATTATGACAAAAGGGGATGTTCTATTTGTAGTATTAGATGTATTCAACTTCTATAAACCAGATTTATTACGCAAGATAATAGGCTCCCACACTAAAGTAAATTATTCTATCCTATTACTCACTGCAAAGGACTCAGAGATTCGTTATTTGCTATTCAAGTTCTCTCCAATCTGAATCATTTAAAACAAATTTTTATAATATTCATAATGTTTCTTCACATAAACTGACAGAAAATAAATCTATAGATAAGAAACCTATATGTCATAATTATTATATTTTTACTTTATCCATTTAAGAGTTTATAGTTTAATGATATTCATTTATCAAAATAAGTCAATTCTTATATCATGATGTAGCTTTATTCATTTAAATAATATATTCAAATAATTATTCTAAATTATATCGCTCTAAACACACACTCTTGGATTGTTTTTTGTTCAATACAGTGATATGTGTTCATAAGAATAACTCTTTGCTCCTGAATAGGTTTATCATTATTTATTAAAACAATTCTTGACTTTTTTAGGCTATAATGAAAAAATGTATATACACTAAATATTTACATAATTATTATTTGATTCATAATTTTCTAGATATAGATCAAGAATAGCGAGGAGATAATACAATAATTAACGTTAATCCGCTGACTTTATTATACTGCATCAGAATTTACAATAATCCAGGGATCCTTTTTTTTGGAATTAAAAATTGAAATGTAGTAAAATAGATAAAGATGGTTTATGCTATTATCACATATTACTTATAGAAATGGCAAGGCGTTAAGAATTGCTAATTTATGAGTACCATGTGTTGTTGATTGTGTGTTTTTTATAATTACAGTATCTTTATTTATATTAATAAATATTAGATGAAGTGTTTTTACATAATTCTTAGAATACTTGCTTTCTTAATGATAGAAAGTTAGAAGATAAGCGTATCCCTGATACATGCCTTTTGCATTAGTATAAAAGGTGGAAATTTTTGGGAAGGAAAGATGTAGTTTAATGAGGTGTTTTTATGTCAGTTAATATTTATGTTGGTAATCTGGCATACTCAATGACAGAGGAGTCTCTGCAAGAGTTGTTTGAGCAGCATGGAGAAGTTTCATCTGTTAAGATTATCACAGATAGGGAAACAGGCAGATCAAAAGGATTTGGATTTGTAGAAATGTCTGAAAATGCTGATGCCGAAAATGCAATTCAGCAACTGAACGATACCGAAGTACAGGGTAGAAATATCAGAGTAAACGTAGCAAGGCCACGAAACTCTTAGGTTTTTTATCCCATCCTTTGTATAGTTGAATCCCTTAATCGTTAGTGCTTATACCTAAGTGTAGATACAATAGAATATATTGAGTTAACTATTGTTAATTGATGATTCTGTTTCATTAGTGAAATAGAATTTAAATTATGATGAGATGGTTATTCAATGTATTAAATTCTTCAAATTTTGAACCATCAATTATTAATGCTGGATGGTAAATATAGGTTTAAGCTCAGCAGGACGAATGATTCCTTTTAACATAGGGAAGGGAATGCTTCTGTAACAATCTGTTATAAAAGTATTAAAATACCTGAGTAAGTAGATTTTTTCAAGATTACTCAATACCGATATTATTTATATAACGATAAGAAGTGGTAGCAGGCAGATTATAAGATTGGAGTAATCTAACCGTATAAGTGTATCTTGAATTCAATAAGTGAATTGAATGAAGTAACGCTAAATTAAGGGTTAAGAGTGATTTCTCAACAAATAATTGATTCGCCTATAATAGCAATAATCGGGCTTGGATATGTCGGCCTTCCTTTGGCAGTTGAATTTAGTAAAAAGCATAAGACAACAGGTTTTGATATCGATCATGGAAGGATTGAAGAGCTAAGAAAGGGCTTTGATAGAACCCTTGAGGTTAATGAAGAGGAGTTAGGTAGTGCTAAAGGCCTTGCTTTTACAACAAATCTAAGGGACATAGAGGATTGTAATTACTATATTGTAACAGTTCCCACACCTATAGATAAACACAAAAGGCCAAATTTACAGCCCCTATTGGAGGCAAGTAGGATAGTTGGTAAGGTTATTAAAAAGGGTGACCTCGTGATTTATGAGTCTACTGTTTATCCAGGGTGCACTGAAGAGGAATGTGTTCCTGTAATAGAAAAGGAATCTGGATTGATCTTCAATAGTGACTTTTTTTGCGGTTATAGTCCAGAGAGATTGAATCCAGGAGACAGAAATCATACAGTAACCAAGATAGTAAAGGTGACATCGGGCTCTACATCAGAGGTGGCTGAAAAGGTAGATATTTTGTACAGGGGTATTATTGAAGCTGGAACCTATAGAGCCTCATCCATTAGAGTAGCGGAGGCAGCTAAGGTCATTGAGAATGCACAAAGGGATATTAACATTGCCTTTGTTAATGAACTGGCAATAATTTTTAATAAATTAGGTATTAATACCAAGGATGTGCTTGAAGCGGCCATGACTAAATGGAATTTTCTACCCTTTAAGCCAGGACTCGTTGGAGGGCACTGCATAGGAGTTGATCCATACTATCTTACGCACAAAGCGGAAGAGTTGGGTTATAACCCAGAGATCATATTAGCTGGTAGAAGAATAAATGATAATATGGGTATATATGTTGCCAATCAGGTAATAAAATTGATGATACAAAAAGGACAGAAAATTGAGGGGGCTTATGTGCTTGTAATGGGTATCACCTTTAAAGAAAACTGTCCGGATATTAGAAACTCAAAGGTAATAGATGTAATTGATGAGTTAAAGGAATATTGTTGTAATGTCGATGTATTCGATCCATGGGCGGATAAGATGGCGGTTAGGGAAGAGTATCATTTGGATTTATTGGATTGCAGCTCATCACTTGAGGATAAGCACTATGATGCGATAGTTTTAGCTGTTGCTCATGATGAATTCAAAAAAATGGATATCAGCAGCCTCAAAAATAATAACTGTGTAGTCTATGACATAAAGAATGTATTATCAAATTATGATGATAAAGATGGATTATATAATACTTTATAAATAGTAACATATCTGCTGTGATTTCATATATATCTGAAGGTGGTAGGTTATCAAAAAATTAAGAGGAGGTGTGTGAGCAACCCTCTCAGGGATTTTCTGCTATTCTTTTAGATAACTGAAAAATGAAGTCCAGATATTGTTATAATTTGTGATGCATCAATTAAATAGTATCAACCAAATTCAAGCGTTAAAATATATAATAGATTCCATTCAAAAGGCAGACGAGAATAAAGGTGATTGTCATGATTAACTGACCCGATGTATACTCAAGTACCTCCTTCTTTACATTGTACTGAATATCATATGTAATTATTGATTCAAATTTAATTAGTAATCTATAAAAATGTCTACCCACCCACATCCCGAAAAAAGGAGCGGCATATCCTCCGAAGAGTACTGCTGGTATTGTGAAGAGTATAATCTCAACAGGGATTGGTTGATTCAATATTATGTGAACCACAACAGTTACTATTGAGGTAACTGCCATTATAAAACTTCCATTAGCAATGCCGATCTCCGGTTTTAGAATTAATATCAGTATAAATGATGTTAGACCGCCAATTCCGATGCTTGTCCATGCTGACAATAGACCTCCAACTATACCCACAAAAAAGAAAATCCAGCTTAATTTGCCAGGCCAGTGTGTATTTATTGGAATATTCTTTACAATAAAGAGTTTATAAATAATAATGCATGACATTAGAAGATTGATTATACCGAAAGCCCTATATACTAGTTCTTCACTGATAATAAAATATTTTCCAATAATAATACCAAGGATGGCTCCAAATATATTAAATAGATTTTCCTTAATTAGTATTTTTACCCCACTTCTCCACCACGAGAGGCTACCTGAAAGCATACCAAAGGCCTGAGTAACATGAATTGCAATTACAATACCGAATAGAGTGTAAGTCTGTTCAGCAAAATATGAATCTGTAATATCAATTCTATGCAACCACCTTACAAAAATAAATGAGAATATGGGTAGAAAAATAATACCCCCACCAGCAGCTGTTGAATTCGCAATTAATGAAGCAATAATTGATATTACTATCAAAATAATTGGAATAGGCGATTTCAAGAGTATAAAAGTATTCCCATTAGTAAATAATAATAAAGCCACAATCCAGATACCAAAGAGTATAATAAAGATTTTTTTCTGATTAAAAATGTTATTCCAGAATCCTAATCCAATATCAAATCCAACTGTATTATTCTTATCCCAGGCAAAGGTTCTGCCTGAAAATTTTTCAGGCACAAATATTTTTTTTAAAACCACCCCAAATAATATTACATTTCCAATAAAAGAAAAAATAATAATTCCACAAAGAAATACAACAATAGAAAATATTAACAACTTTCCTTCTGGTCTTATTACTGCCCATGCAGCAACAAACTGAGCTAATAGAACTACATACAACAGATTTGCTATCTGCATTCTTTTTATTTTTGTTAGAGTATAGACACCTAAAGGGGCGCCGAATATGACCACAGGGATGCATACTTTTAGCAAATTCAATTCTGTAACACCAATATCATTATATAATAATATTCTTAATATAAAGCCATAGATGGAGGTAACCGTCATAATTATTATGCTTGTTGGAGTAGCAACCTTCTCTGAAAGGTTGTATCTCATTGTTACATAAGAAAATGTAAAAATGTCAATACCGCTGCCCAATATTGAAGTTAATATTCCGCCAATGAGAGCCATAAAAATTAAAACTGATTTTTTATATCTATTTAGATCAGGAAGGCTGTTGTTTACATGACGTTTTTTAATATGATTTATATAAAAAAGAACAAAAGCAAAGCTAAGCCAGAAGGAGAAGAAGAGCATTTTTATATAGTCAGGGGAGCTAAAATCTCTAAAGAGAAGGGTGCCAAGTGTAATCCCGATGGCGCCTCCAATGGTTGACAATAATAAATAGTATCTATCTATGCTGATCCTCTTTTTGTATATATAAAAGGATGCTAGGGTCATTCCTACGCTTTGTATAATTAGACTAAAATTTCTAATAAGATCAGGGGGGATATGATATAAAAGAGACATAACCGGAAACGCAAAAGCGCCTCCACTTTCGGGGCTGGCTCCAGCAGTAAATGATCCTCCCAACATTACTAATGACATCTGCCAGTGATTTATAAATAAATGCCACTGGCCGGTGTAAAACATATAGCATAACCAAATGGAGAGAATAAAAAAAATCTGGAACATATAATTAACCAGCTAGGATATGTTTTTTATTTTTTGATTGAATTATAATAGTTTCTGTTTATTATAATACGAAATTATACTTTTTTAAACTTTTTTATGTTGTTATATTCAGAAATATAATCATTAGGTCTGAGTATGTTCCCATGTAATATAATAACAATTGTGAAATTGATATTTAATCCCTAATTGACCTGTTATGGCGCAGATTCTTAAGATGAAGTTAGAAAAAATTAATAAGATTGACAGTTGTATATATGAGATTTCTAAAGATTATAAATCGGGGATGCGCGTGCCAGCTAGAATTTATGCAACAGAGAGGCTTTTAGAGAATATGGATGATGCGGTAGTAGATCAGGTAACGAATGTGGCAATGCTGCCGGGGATTGTCAAATATGCAATCTGTCTTCCTGATGGACACTCAGGATATGGGTTTCCAATAGGAGGTGTGGCAGCGATAGACCCTGTGGATGGTGTTATTTCTCCCGGAGGAATCGGATTTGATATTAATTGCGGCATTCGTCTGGTTGCGACTTCGCTAACGTTAGAAGAAATTCGACCAAAAATAAAAAGGCTTGTGGACAGGCTTTTTTCGCAAATACCCTCAGGTGTAGGAGCAAAGGGTGTGTTAAATCTATCCAACAGTAAATTTGACCAGGCGATGATAAAGGGTGCGAATTGGGCTGTGGAGAATGGATATGGACAGAGGGAGGATATTGAGTATATTGAGGACAGGGGATGCATAAGGGGAGCGAATCCGGCGTCAGTTTCAAATAAGGCTCGCGAGAGGGGTAGAAGCCAGATCGGCACATTAGGCTCAGGGAATCACTTTTTGGAGATACAAATAGCTAAAAGGGAAAACCTCTTTGATGAGGAAGTTGCAAGGGAGTTTGGGATCTTTTTGGATGATCAGGTCTTAATAATGATACACTGCGGAAGCAGGGCCTTTGGACATCAGATTGCGTCGGATTATCTGCTGAGATTTGTTCCTGTAGCTGAGAGGCTCTACGGATTGACCATGCCAGATAGGGAGCTTGCATGCGCACCATTTAATTCTCAAGATGGGAGGGCCTATTTTGAAGCGATGAACTGCGCTATTAATATTGCCTACTTGAATAGAGAATTGATATTGCATCGGATTCGGGAGGTGTTTGCTGATGTGTTTCAGAAAAGCCCGGATGACCTTGGAATAAGACTGGTATATGATGTATGTCATAATACAGCAAAGCTCGAGAAACATATAGTAGACGGAAAAGAAAGGGATCTCTTAGTTCACAGAAAAGGCGCTACTAGGGCATTTGCGTCAAAGCGGAAGGAACTTCCTAAGCGATACCTTAACCACGGACAGCCAGTCATAATCGGCGGAAGCATGGAGTCAGGTTCATATCTTTTAGTGGGAATTCCTGATGCTGAGAAGACCTTCTTTACTACAGCTCATGGGAGTGGAAGGATTATGTCAAGAAGACAAGCGAAGAAAAGGTTTTTTGGAAAGGATCTCCAGCGAATGCTTGAAGTGAAGGATATATACGTTCAAACAGCCTCGTTATCTGGTCTTGCTGAGGAGGCAGGCGCCGCGTATAAAAATATTGATGAGGTTGTTGAGGCAACGAGACTTGCAGGATTAAGTAGGCCTGTAGCTAAATTAATCCCAATTGGAAACATAAAGGGATAGATACCAAGAACAAAATGGATAGTGGATAATATTTGATTGTGATCATATATATCCATTTGAGTTTAAATCAACATGTGTTTTGAAATAGTCGATGATTATTCTTTGGCAGATGTTGCCTTCCGCGCCTATGGAAAAGAACTGAGTGAGTTATTTAAAAATAGCGCATTTGCCATAATTGCTATAATAGTTCAGAATGTTGAACAAATATCTAGAGAAATAGTAAAGTGCATTGATCTTGAAAATGCTGATATTACACTTTTGTTCTATGAATACCTTCAAGAGTTTTTATTTTATAAAGACTCTTCATCACTTCTTCTAATTGCCGATTCCGTACATATTTGCGAAACTACTGATGGTTACAAGCTAAACTGCATCACTTATGGAGAGAGGATCAAAAGAGATAAGCATATCTTTAATGTTGATGTGAAGGCTGTTACTATGCACAAGTTACTTATTGAGCAAAGAAGGGATATATGGACTGCAACTGTAGTTCTGGATGTTTAGTCCATAGGCCTATTGAGGATTTTTTAATATCAATTATCGATGTAATCAAGGAAAAGAGAGTGTCAGAAAATATTGAAATCTTTGGGGGAAAGAGGGCCCTGTCCCTTATAAGGGATAAGGGGCTTAAACCCGAAATGGTGGAAGTAGTAGCCGGTGCGGCTGGGGGTCCAAAGGGATTACTCCTCAAAGGATTGGATCGCTTTTTGTTTTTCTCATGGTTTAAAAGCAGAAAAGAGCCATTATTTCTTATTGGTTCATCTATAGGCGCCTGGCGTTTTGCCGCCGTTGCTTCAAGCGTTTCTGGAGGTGTGTACGATTCCTTTATTGATGCATACGTGAACCAGAGCTATTCATCAAAACCAACACCTAAAGAGGTATATAAAACAGCTATAGATATTATGAATAGTTTTATGAATAATGGTAGTAAAAGCGATATCTTATCTCACGCCTGCTTTAGGATAAGCATGTTGTCTGCTATATGCAGATGGCCAGTAGCAAGTGATAACACCAAGGTTTTGAGTTTAGGCCTTTTGGGGGCCATTGTGTTAAACTATATTAAAAGGAGGAATTTGCGATTTTTTTTCAAAAGGGCTCTGTTTTATGATCCAAGAGATCTGCCTCCTTTTTTTGAAATGGATGAATTTCCAATTGAGAGGATAGCGCTTAACGAAGATATGTTGCGGCATGCAATACTCGCCTCGGGATCAATCCCCCTGGCAATGCCAGGAGTGAAGGGCGTTCCTGGAATGCCTAAAGGGATGTATAGGGATGGAAGTATGATAGATTACCATCTGGATATACCATTTCTGAAAGACAGCGACAAGATAGCCCTTTTCCCTCATTTTATGAATCGTATTGTTCCTGGATGGTTTGATAAGAGAATAAAAAGGCGCAAGCCAAATTCATCAAACATGGATAATGTTGTTGTCATCGCTCCATCTAAGGATTTCATTGAACGCTTGCCATATAAGAGAATACCAGACAGAAAAGATTTTATCCGCTTTAGGGGTTGCGACAGAGAGCGTATATCATTCTGGAGCAAAGCAATAGACGAAAGCCAACGGATGGGAGATGAGTTTGGTGGTATGGTGGAATCGGGCAGGATTAAGGATAGGATTAAGCCCCTTTTTGAATAGTTGAAATATTAGATATTCAGAATATCCTTGGCATTTTTATGGATAATATTTTCTCTGTCCTCTATGTCCTTAACACATGTGTTAATTGAATTTAGATATCTCTTAAATTTGATTAAGGGGTAATCGCTACCGAACAGAATTTTTTTTGAGCCCACGATTCTTATTACTATATCATATATTTCGTCGCTATAGAGAAATGGAGAGGCCGCTGTATCATAATATACATTCTTAAATGCCTCCTGAACCTCAGGCATCAGTTCGTATAGGAAGAGCCCTCCTCCCCAGTGAGCGAGAATTATAGTTAAATCCGGAAAATCGAGTAGTATGGAATATAATATTTTCAGGCTTGGCTCATATTTGCCCATATATTCGTGTCCAACTGGCTCATTAACATGAAGACAGACTGGAAGGAAATATCTTTGTGCTGAATCAAAAATTTGTCTTAGAATATTATTGTTTCTCTGATTCATGCCCTCCTTGTAGAAGGCAATCTCTCCTATGCCAAAGAGTCCACTCTCCTTTATCCCTTTCACATATCGATCAATGTCAATTCCATTTCGTATTGGAACAGAGCCAAAGGGAATAATCCTTCCCTTGGATAAATCGTACACATCATTAAAGTATTCATTCTGTTCATCACAGTGTTTCTCCTCATACCAAGGGAACCCCATGGCAACCGCAAAATCTATACCTGAGTCATTCATTGAATCAAGCATCATATTGTGATTGATCATCCTTGCCTTTTCCCCAGAATATAAAAAATAATAATTTTTATCCCCAAAATATTTTTCTCGACTCTCAATAACGTCATTCTTAAATATATGTGTGTGAAAATCTACTACCATTTTTACTCTCCATATTCAAGCAACAAAGACTCCAAGTAATGTCCAATCCATAAATTTATATCTTTTTTTATATCTCTTACAATAAAGCATAACACAAATGTATATATTAAAAAATAACCCGCTAAAATCCTTCAATCTTTAGCGGGATATTATTGCATATCTGTATGCCCTTATTCATCCTCAACAAGAATATATAAGGGTGAGCTTTGGCCTTCACTAAGAATTATGATTTTGGTTTTGGTTTTTCAGGAACAATTTTATCCCCATGGCATCCAATACATGCGCTCTTTTCAACATGTGGCAATACCTCATGTAGGGATTTAACATCATGACATCTTTCGCAAATTCTTATGTCTTTACTGGCCTTGTTTTTCATGTCATGACAAATATCACACCCCTTAAGGGAAATTCCATGATGAGCCTTCTTAATGCTGACAACCTTCTGTCCATCTACAGTGCCTTCAAGATGACAGTTCTTACAGCTATCCGTTGTGGGAGTAATTTTTGAAGGTTTATAGGATGGCACTTTTTGGCTATAATCGCTTACACCTGGTGTGTCATGGCAAGATGTACATTCTTTATTTAACGCGGCCTCTGTATTATGGTGAGGGCTCTTCTTGTGACACTGTATACAATTTTTTTCCAATGATACTCCAACACTTCCAGCCTTGGTTGAAATATTGTGACATGCATTACACTTCCCAGAAATAGCATTTTTTGTGCCGTGATGAGCATCAGCAAGAGAATCTCCATGACAATCCTCGCATAAGGGTCTATTAAGATTTACAAATTGTAAATCCTTGAAACCAATTTTTTGAGGAACAACATTCATTAGTTTTACAGCAACGATGCTTCCGGCAAATGTAAAAATCAGCGCTATGGAACCAAATAATAGATAAAACCTCCTCTTCCCATGCCTTTTAATATCGCTTATTGTTGGCATATTTTATCTCCTTTTAATTTTTGTCAAAAATATATATGGGTTACATATTAGCAAGTACTTTTTTAATTACAAATAAATAGTTATAGCTCAAATACATAAAAGAAGTGCAATAATTAAATAAATTATAGCATAATTATTATATTTATCTAAAAAACAATAATTTCGATTATTGATATGGAGCCCGGCAGAATCATATGTTTTATCATTGATATTGCATGTTCATAATGAGAGTTTATCAAGCTTTTTAATGAAGTTCTCAATATGTTCAGGCAAGGGAGTCTCAAAGCTCAACCTCTCATTATTTTCCGGATTGGTGAATTCTAGGTAGGTTGATGCAAGCAAGAGGAATGGGACCTTATGGGATTGCCATTTCTTTGAATATATGGGATCCCCAACAACTGGCGTGCCGTTTGATGATAGATGAACCCTTATTTGATGTGTCCTTCCTGTATGGGGAAATATATCCATAAAGGAATAGATGCCATTTCCTGTATTCCATATCCTTTTTAAATAATATTCTGTTACTGAATCTTTGCCATCAGGCATAATGGTCATCTTATGACGATACTTTGGGTGTCTCCCAATTGGCTTGTCTATTATTTCATGGTCGCTTTTGGGTTTTTCAACAACAATTGCTGAGTATCTTTTTATTACCCTTCTATGTGAAAATTCCTCTACAATGAATCTATGTGATTGGTCATTTTTAGCTATAATCATCAGCCCACAGGTGTCTTTATCGAGTCTGTGCACAATCCCCGGACGAAGGATTCCGCCGATAGAGGAGAGATCATTAAAATGATATAGAAGGGCATTAACGAGGGTCTTGTTCCAATGTCCTGGCCCAGGATGCACTACAATGCCCGAGGGCTTGTTTATGACCGCAATCGAATTGTCTTCATAAATAATATCTAAAGGAGTATTCTCACGCTCCAATTTTAGCTTCTGGGGAGTTGGAAGCTCAATGCGAATTATATCATTGGTTTTCACTTTATAGTTTTGTTTGATCTCCTTCCCATTGGCAGTAATGTTATTATCCCTAATAAGCCTTTGGATATGGTTTCTTGATGTATCTATCTCAAGGGATTGTGATAGAAATCTGTCTATTCTCTCAAGGTAGCATTCTTCTGGAACCGTTAATTCAATTATTTCATTTGGCATAGAATGAGCCTTCCCTTCTCATCTATCATATTGTTTAATGCTCTTCTCAGTTAATTCTATAGATAGTATAGGCTAATTCTATGTCAAATTCAATTTGATTTATACATTAGGTGAGTCTTCACAATCTTTAAATATCAGATGCTATTTATGTTTTACTATCAGTTGACATAGTATAATAACAGGCAGGATCAGAGGCAAACCAGTCTCCTGTTAGTTGAAATGCACGAGCTCGACAACCACCACATATTGAGTTGTAACGGCACTCCCCACAGGCGCCCTTAAGATTTGTGGGATCATGGATTTTTTGAAAAAATTGATCGGATATTACCTCCAACCATATCTCCTTAATGGACTTTTCCCTGATGTTCCCAACATGAAGATCTGTAAAGAGACAGGCTATAACATTGCCTTCAGCGTCAACATTCAGATATTTCCCCAGACCGCATATCTTTAAAGCCTGAACATTATGTTGAACTAGAATACGTGAATATATTGGATCGTAAACATGGAAGTATAGGCCTGTCTTTTTACTTACTTCATCTGCTTGATGAAAGAAAGCATGCAGATATTTTTCATATTCATCTTTAGTCAATGCATAGTCATTATAAATGTGTTTCCCATGACCTAAAGGACGCAAACTCATCCAGCATCCCTCTGCACCGATGCTGGCAGCAAAATCCAGGACATCAAAGGTCTCCTTTGCGTTTTGTTTTGTAAGGGTGCAGGTAATACCTTGTAGGATGCCAAACTCATGACAAATATCAATCGCTTCCTTTGTTTTATCAAAAACGCCATTACATTGACTCAACTGATCACATGCATTAGGGGTCATTGCGTCTAAAGCGATATTTACATTCACATTCATTGTTGCCATATCTACAGCCTGTTTCCTATTAATGGTTGTTCCCTTTGTTATTATGCTGCATGGTAGGCCGATCATATGAGCATATTCAAACAATTCAAAGATATCATCTCTTAACAGCGGTTCTCCACCAACTATTACAAAGTATTTTGAAAATTCTGCCACCTGAAGAATCAACTCCCTAGCTTCGCTAGTGGAGAGCTCATTCGATTTTTTGGTATTGCTGTTGTTGCAACAATAGACACAGTCTAAATCGCATTCATTTGTAGCGAACTAGATTAATTCCGGGCAGGGTTTAATATCCAACATTTACAATACCTAATCTATAGGATTCAGCGATTAATCATGATTGTGTCTGCAAGGCTGTTGTTAGCGCTGTTGAATGAATTTTGCCTGCAAAATGAACAGGGCTTTTCCCGTAGATTGGATCCCAACCTGAGGGATCAGCCGAGCAGAAGAATTGGAGTTCCAAACCTATTCGTGATTTTGCATCCTCAATTCTATCACCAACAACCCTCTCTGCCGCAGACCAGGTCGCTCCGCAAGGAGCACCTCGAATAACTTGTATATCTGATATTCTATTGTTGCGTACAGTAACAGAAAAAACTGGCGCTCCAAATTTTACTCCATATTCTCCAAGGCAGACCTGCCTTGAGAGGCCGCATCAGGTAGGAGGGGTTATGACGCCATCAATCACTGATCTCTTCCCTGAGGCGATTACAGGGATATCCTTCTCCCTGCACAAAAGGGCAAGATCAAGAGAGATATCCGGATGTTTGAGAAAATCGATAACAAGATCAGCCTGTATTAAAGAGGGTAGGTAACTCCTTGCATTCTCAATTAATGATGGCAAGGGGGAATCAATGGAAATAATTTCTATAGAAATAAGGCCTTTCCCATATTTTTTTATGCCTTGGATTTTTTTTTCTCCGCTATTATTTTGTTGAAAAACAGCAATTTTTTGTGTGCCTGACATATTTACACTCTTCTTCCCCGATTAGTTTAATTTTAAATGATTCTATATAGTATGTATTCTCGCTGATTTAGTTAATTGAGATTTTAATACAGTCACAAGACTAATTTATCCACTTAATTATCCTCCCCTTGCTTATACGCTTAAATGAATAATAATACACTATATAAATGTTTTTAACGGTCATAATAGCATAATTATGACCGCTATCTCATTTGGTCAATAACTTTCCTTGGGTTAATTTCTCTTTGACCTTTTTACAGTATTACATGATGAGATGTACATTTGTGACTTGACACATGGCATGATTTTTGAAATTTTTATTATTGTAATTCAAAACTACTCATGTTGAAAGGGATTGGGATATCCTACTTTCTGCTACAAGCTGCGGGTATGATACCCTTCTCAATTCCTGATCCCATATTGAGTAGATAAATAATAGGCTTATTTTTATCACATAATGCAAAGGGGGAAAAATGGGACTTTTAGATGGTAAAGTAGCAATAATAACAGGTGGTGGTCGTGGTGTAGGGAGAGCTGAGGCCATGGTCATGGCGAAAGAGGGAGCAAAGGTTGTTGTCAATGACTTGGGTGGTACTGTAAGCGGTACGGGCAGCGATGCTGCTGTGGCTAATCAGACGGTAAAGGAAATCAGGGAAGCGGGTGGCGTAGCAGAGTCAAATTTTGCAGATGTTTCTACGTTAGACGGCGCGGATTCTCTCATGTGGACTGCCTTGTCAAAGTTTGGCAGGTTGGATATATTGGTCAATAACGCTGGCATTTTAAGGGATCGAACTGTTGTGAATATGACAGAGGAAGATTGGGACATGGTGTTGAAGGTTCATGCCAAGCATACGTTCCTCTGTACCAGGGCTGTAGCGAGAATAATGAAAGCGCAGGGAAGCGGAGGTGTTATAATAAATACTACCTCAGTGTCTGGCCTTATCGGCAATTTCGGTCAGATCAATTATGGCACAGCTAAAGCCGGAATTTATGCATTTACAAAGATTGCCGCAATGGAGCTGGCAAAGTATGGCATACGGGTCAATTGTGTAAGCCCCAGCGGATATACAAGAATGGTTTCAAATCTGCCTGGAATGAAGGATATGAACGAAAATATTATTTCAGTTGAACCGACAGCCCAGTTGGCGCTATTTTTTGCATCAGATCTGTCTAAGGATTTAACCGGAAGGGTTATGGGCAGCAGGGGTGGTATACATGGCACCTCAGTACGCGAGTTTAAGATGACAATGTCAGAGGGTTATCAGAAAGAGGGTGGTGTTGCTATGGCCAAAGATATTGCTGATAACATCAATGAAATCCTCTTTAAGGAGGCAGACCTGACAATGGGGTGATGACCATTAGCCTGACTCAATAATGACAGTATTATGAGGTCTAAGAAGGTGTGTTTTTTCCATTGTTGTATTTCAGAATATGCTTTCAATTTTCGTGAATAACAGAACCAACTCCAGCATGAATCAATGGATAACGCTATGATAATTTGCCTATGCATATTTCGTTCAAGTTATGTAAGGAGAATATCCGCCATGAAAGGGGTTATGAGCAAGGCCTCTTCCTCTTATACCATTTAATCATGGCGTTATCCCAAGGTTTCAATCCTCATATTATTTCTGGACATTCATAATTATATCAGTCATCTACTCGAAACCAAACCAGGTAACGTTGTTTTCGATAGGTTCCCTCTCGCTTTGCAGATTATTTGCTGGATGTTCCAGGTCTGGATACCCAATGGCAATGCAAATATGCAATTTTTTCGATTCAGGAATGCCTAAAGCCTTTCTTACAACATCTGGAAACATTATGCCTTGTCCGTTTATACAGGTTCCAAGACCATAATCTAAAGCAGTCAAGCAGATGGTCTGAATAAGGCCACCGATGTCAGAACTGGCCGTTCTTGTCTCCAAGCACTCATCAGCTGTAAGAATTATTAATGCAGGAGCATCAAAGACACCGAAGCCCTTCATCGTCCATTCCATTCTCTTTTGTTTATCATCCCTGGCTATTCCCAATAACCTATACAATTCAATGCCGAGGGACTTCTGACGTTCTTTATAAACCCCTTCATATGGTTTCATTTCGCCGAAATCAGAGATAGGCATTTTGCCACTGCTCAGCATCTCAATGTTGCTCTTGCGTATCTCTTCCAATGGCTCACCAGCCACTATTAGCACCTCCCATGGTTGAATGTTCATCGCTGAGGGCGCGCGAACTGATATCTCCATTATCTCGGATAAAACTTTCTTAGATACAGGATCAGGCTTAAAACCTCTAATGCTCTTTCTAATCTTAATTGCCTCTTTTAACTCCATAAATACCTCCAACTGTGTTTATAAACTTGTTACATATCTTTAAATAACTCCTTATATGAATCCCTCAATTTAATAACATCTGTCATTATTAAATTAGAATCATCTCCGTTTTTTATCTCAATCCTATCATCCTTCAACACCTCCCCAACTTGCTTGACAGGCAAATCCCTAAATATCCTCTCAAATTCTATTATTTTTGATCGATTGACTGTGACAAGAAACCTGCCCTGGGATTCTGAGTACAGAAGCGTATCGATTCTGAGGTGTTTTTTTGCCGGGATTCTTGAAAGGTCTAAAGTGAATCCACGCATTCCTGCAATGGCTGATTTTGAGATAGCAACACCAATCCCCCCTCGCTCGATGCTGATGCTGGAAGCTAATAGCTCTCGTTCAGTTGCAGTCTCAAAGGCTTTATACAGGTCCATGTTCTTTGTTGAATCAACTTTGGGGATATTATCTCCAATATACCCTCTTCCTGAAGTCTTTTCCCCTATATAAGCAAGGTATTCGCTTCCACCTATTTCATCTTCAGTTTTGCCCAGTATATAGATTTGATCTCCTTCAAACTTGAAGTCAATGGTCTGACATCTATTCACATTCTCTACTATGCCAATGGAGGAGATAAGAAGCGTTGGTGGTATAGAAATGAATACCTCTTCATAGTTTTCATCATATCCCCTGAAATCATTAAACATGCTGTCTTTTCCGGAAATATAGGGGGTACCGTAAGCCACAGCAAAATCATAACAGGCTCTAGCAGCATCCTTTAACTCAGCTAATCTTGTCGGATTCTCAGAATCACACCAGCAAAAGTTGTCGAGCAAAGCGATTCTCTTCAATGTTCCTCCCACTGAAATGGCGTTCCTAATAGCAGTATCAATAGAACATGCTGCCATCCAATAAGTATCAATGTCGCCATAGGATGGATAGAGCCCCTGTGATATTACCACTCCCTTGAGGGAATCCAGTTGTGGCTTTATTACAGTTGCATTGCTGTTCGCTCTACCCCTTCCCTGGAGGGGTTTTATTACTGAACCAGCCTGGACCTCATGATCATATTGTGAGGAGATAAACTCAAAGGAGGATGTGTTTAATCTGCTAATCATATCACAAAATACTTTTGTTAGATTATCAGGTTTAGGGAAGGGAGGATAGGGATTTGACTTTTTATTATAATTAGTCTTTAGTATTTTTTGCGGCAGCCCTTCATGTAAAAATTGCATATCCAGATCAAAGATTTTCCTGCCATTAAAGGCAACCACTCCCCTGCCTGTATTATTAAATCGTCCGATAACCGCAGTCTCCACCCCTCTTCTCTCCATTAGACCAATAAATTCTTCAAGTTTTTCTGGTGGAACTGCTAATGTCATCCTTTCTTGAGATTCGCTCACCCAAATCTGCCATGGGGCAAGACCAGAGTATTTAAGCGGCACCTTATTGAGGTTAACCTCAAATCCTCCCGACTCTCTACCCATCTCTGCAACTGAGCAGGATAATCCACCAGCTCCATTATCTGTTATTGAATTATATAAACGCTTATCCATCGCCTCCTTTGTAATGGCATCTGAAAACTTTTTCTGCGTAATAGGATCTCCTATTTGAACCGCTGTAGCAGGGCTGCCATGGGTGAGGGCCTCAGAAGAGAAGGTTGCTCCATGAATTCCATCGCGTCCAACCCTGCCGCCTATAACGACTATATTATCGCCGTCTCTGGCGCATTTATGAACAGAAGATTTTCCGTTTATATATCGAGGAATGAGTCCAATTGTCCCAACAAAAACCAATGGCTTGCCCCTGTATCTCTCATCAAAATATATAAAACCCTGAGGAGTAGGAATCCCTGAACAGTTCCCACCTACATTTACTCCATGGATTACACCCTCCATTATTCTCCTCGGGGGGAGTAACTTTGAGTTCTCATCTTTATCCCTGTATAAGGATCTATTGTCAAAGGGGGAAGCGAAGCAGAATCCGAATCTATTGGCTATTGGTTTTGCGCCGAGCCCAAATCCAATAGTATCCCTGTTCACTCCAACAATGCCTGTTATGGCACCGCCGAATGGATCAAGAGCGCTTGGGCTATTATGGGTTTCTACTTTATCGGAGATTACATAATTTTCGTCAAATTTTATCCCGCCAGAATTATCTTCAAATACTGAAACGCAAAAATCATCCCCCCTATCACTAATAATCCTCTCTGTAGCCTGTTTAATATACCTCTTAAATATGCCTTCATCAATATCATCCAGCCTTGAGGCGAATATTCTATGCTTGCAGTGCTCGCTCCAGGTTTGAGCAATGGATTCAAGCTCAATATCTGTGGGATTTCTGCATTCCTTATACTTGAAGTAATCCCTGATTGCTTTAAGCGATAGCATATCCAGTGCAAGTGTGCCCCTTCTTTTCCCATCTTCATCGGCTATGCCTTCCTTGCCCAATATCATTAGATCATCATCTGACATTTCCATATCGACCTCAATGGACTCCGATCGCTCTCTCATCCTTACAACAGGTAATTCCAATCCCATTCCATCGTTTTTGAGATAATCATCATGAGATAATAAATGCATTCTGTGAATCAGTGGATTGTGCAATTCCAGACCAATGCTGTAGGCCTCCTCTCTGCTTATATTTCCGCTGAAGAAATATGTTTTTGATGTGAAAATCGACTTCTGAGGTTCAAATTTTTTCTTCAGAAGATCTTCGATTGTTTCTCTTGCTGTATTGGATATATTATCTGTAACTCCCGGCAAAAATCCTATCTCAACTGCATAATCAAATGAATCTGGGTAGTGGGGTATGTTTATTTTATAGTCCTGTGTAACGGGCTGTATTATAGACTTGGCAATCCTAAGTATATCTTCATTGGATAAATCTGCATTGATGAGATAATTGTCAGTGATGAATATTCTATTTAGGTGAAATCCTAATCGGTTAATTTTTTTCAGAAGGATATCTTCTCGTGAATCGGGTATTATATAAAAAACCTCTATTCTGATTTTTGAACATCCCATTCTCTACTCCAAATTATCGTTATCTCAGGCTTTTCAATTGCTTTGTATAATGTTTCAATGATTATAACTTTGGATAATGGGTATGCGAACTGCAATCTATTTTTTAGATAATTGTATATTTTATATCGGAATCAAAAAATTCATTTGATTCTTCACAATATAATGGCTATTGAAATCGGGTTACACATCCCATAGTTTTGTATATAAAAATTCGTATAAATTTTTATGTTGTAATAATTCCTGAATATATTAAGAGTTCAGGTCTATAAAGCGATTTGAAAAAAAGTGCTTGTGTGAATATAATAATGTTGTATTTTTATCGCAATATAACCACCTTAATTCTTGGTGAAGATGGTTTGTCACACCAATTATGTGAATTGGTCAATATTTTTATCAAGATATTTCGTCAATGCTATTTATTTAAGGCTATAGATAATCCCGCCATTGCTTATTAGCATGTCAAAGTAGCGTTTTAGCTTGCCTCGTCGTGAACCTGTCTATCAAAAGTGATTTTCTGATTAAGAAGGCGATTTAATTTATAAGATAACCAGATGTCAAATAAGGTTATGTAAATGTAAATTAATTCTTAAAAAGTGAAGGTAGAGTTTAATCAACTTTATTGGCAAAGGGTGGTGGAAGTATCCACATATGCCAAGTCTCAATAATGTCCTTAAAGCAGTGTTACACCTAAAGGAGAGGTATGAATAGACTGTTATCCTGTATATCCATCATAATTAGACTTAATAAATAATTGGAATTATACAACAAAAGCTAAATATAGAAGGCTATGGTTTTGTGAATAACCAATTATGTAGTTTAATTCTTGGTGTTAGTTAGAGGATGTTGGACATTTTAAGTGTTTTTTTAGGGTGGTCGCCCCATTTCATCTTCACACTTTTAAGAAATAACAAAATAAGATAATTAGGAGGTCTTAAGATGAGGAGGATGGTTTATTCGTTAGTATTTTTATCAGGGTTTCTGCTTTTTGCTTTTTGCTTATCTATCTTAATGGCTGAAAAAAAGCCAAAGTATGTTTGGAAATGGGCATCGCTGGGTCAGGACTCAATTAAAATGGTAAGTGTTATCACAGTAGATTTTACCCAGGATGTCCTAAAAGCAACGAATGGGGATCTTAAGTTTGTCTGGTATATGGGCGGGGTGATGGGAGACGAGGAAGATTATGTTGCAAAGATGAGGATTGGTCAACTGCAAGGGGCAATGATTACAGGAACATCTAATGCAACTGTCTGTCCTGGGATATCTGTGATGGAGCTGCCTTTTCTTTTCGATAGTTATGAGGAAGCGCGTTATGTAAGAGATAAGATGAAGCCTAAAATTGAAAAAATTTCTGAAAAAAATGGCTTTAAGGTATTAGCTATGGCATGTTTGGATGAGCATTTCTATTCAGCAAAATATCCCTTAAGAAATCCAGAAGATTTTAGGAAGAGTAAAATATTGACATGGCATGGCCCACTGGAGGTTGAGGTTTTGAAGGCTCTTGGGGCTAGTCCAATTCCTGTAAACGTGCCAGAGGTTGTTCCATCAATGAGATCAGGTGTTGTCGATGGAGCAATATCTCCATCCGCTTGGTGGTTGGCTGCGCAACTCTACACAATAACAAAGTATATCAACCCACTAATTATTAGGTTTGATACGGGTGTTATAATAGTTGTATTGAAGGAATGGATTAAGCTGCCAGTCTCTCAGAGAAAAGCTATTGAGCAGATAGCTATAAAATTAGAGAAGACCTTTGATCGCGAGACTTATAAGGTGCTGGAGGAGGCAAAAATAGGAATGATTAAATATGGATGTACAGAGGTAAAGATGACACCTGAGGAGATTGAGGTCTTCAAGAAGAGGACCAGACCAGTTTGGGATAATATGGCTGGAAAGCTGTATCCCAAGGCTTTATATGAGGAAGTATTGGCACATAGAAATAAGTATCGAGCCAGAAAGCGATAGCCTGTTGATAACGGTGATGTAATTAAATAGGGGATATTGCTTTTTCCTTTTGAGGTAATGACTTTTCGGGGGAGAGGATTAAGTCTATTGATAAAAAAATTGGGGAAGTGAAGAATAATTGAGAGATTATTGGCTTCACATAATTAATCGCTATTGAATATATTATATATTCTATGTCTTTGGCTTATTAAGAAAGAATTATTCCATCTCTTTCCCACACCTTAGTCTAATTGCTAATCCCTCCAAAACGTTACGACATTGCAATGTTAAAGAGTGTTACAATTATATCATAAATAAAAGTGAGGTATTTATGATGAAGTTGATGAGATTAAATCAATTATATTTAGTCTTATTGGGATTACTTATTTGTAGTTATAGCATAACCAACTTAATGGCGGATAGAAAGCCTAAGTATGTTTGGAAGTTGGCTATGCATAATCAGGAAACAATCAGAATGATAAATATTTTAACACTATATTTTACTCAAAGGGTTATGGAAACTACTAATTGGGATATGAAATTTGTCTGGTATGGTGGAGGCATAATGGGAGATGAGAAGGATTATATCGAGAAAATGAAGAGTGGTCAATTGCAGGGAGCTGGGATTATTGGACCTATAAATGAGGTTATATGTCCTGGTATATCTGTATTAGAACTCCCCTTCCTCTTTGATAATTGGGATGAGGTGATATATGTTAGAAAAAAGATGAGGTCTAGGATAGATAAAATTGCAGAAAAAAATAAATTCAAGGTCATAGCAATGATAGATGTAGGTTTCGAACATCTATATTCAACAAAATATCCCTTAAGGACACCTGAGGATTTTGAGAAGAGCAAAATTTTAACATGGCACGGCTCTTTGGAGGTGGAGTTATTAAAGGCTCTTGGGGCGACGCCAGTTCCATTGAGTATTTCAGAGATTGTCCCTTCAATAAGGGCAGGTGTGGTGGATAGTTGCATATCTCCATCCTGCTGGTGGTTAACAACACAACTCTATCGTATTACAAAGTATATAAATCCTATTCCAATTAGATATGACACAGGATTATTTGTAGTCTTATTGAAGACATGGAATAGAATCCCTGATAAATATAAGACAGCTATTTTAATTATCGCATCAGATGTAGAGAATCGTTTAAACAATGAAGGTCGTCAAGTCTGCACTGATGCGCTTCAGGGGATGATTGATTATGGATGTGAGGAAGTCAAGATGACTTCAGAGGAGATCGAGTTATTTAGAATTAAGACAAAGCCACTTTGGGAAATGGTGGCTGGAAGGGTATATTCTCAGGAATTGTTGGATGAAGTGATGAACCATTTGGAAATGTATCGTGCAATGGATTGGAGGGGTTAGGTAATTCAAAATCAGAAGTTAAATTTGAATATGATATGCTAATTAGATATATATAAATATAGAAAGAGGGGAGGTATTTAAATGAAGAAGAGGAGAATTTATTTGTTTTCGTCAGTTTTATTGGGATTGTTCCTAGTTGGGTTTTGTGTTTCAAAGGTAATTGCGGCAAAAAAGCCTAAGCATGTATGGAAATGGGCAACCCTGGGTCAGGATACAATAAAGATGGTGAGTATTTTGACCGTGGATATGACGCGTGATGTTCTAAAATTGACTAATGGTGATCTAAAATTTGTCTGGTATATGGGTGGAGTGATGGGAGATGAAGAGGATTATGTGGCTAAGATGCGGATTGGTCAACTGCAAGGGGCGATGATTTCAGGAACGTCCAATGCAATGGTATGTCCCGGAATATCTGTATTGGAGCTACCCTTCATCTTTAATGATTTAGAGGAAGTCTGTCATGTAAGGGAGAAGATAAGGCCTACAATATATAAATTGACGGAAAAGAATGGATTTAAATTATTAGCAATGGGAAGCTTTGATGAACATTTTTATTCGGCGAAATATCCAATGAGGCGACCTGAGGATTTCGAAAAAAGCAAATTTCTTACTTGGCATGGCCCTCTTGAAGTGGAGGTGTTAAAGGCTCTTGGAGCGAGTCCAATTCCTGTAAATGTCCCTGAGGTTGTGCCTTCCATGAGGTCAGGTGTGGTAGATGGAGCTATATCACCCTCTATCTGGTGGCTGGCTGCGCAACTTTATCCAATTACAAAGTATTTGAATCCAATTCCAATTCGATATGATCAGGCTGTATTTATCGTATTACTGAAGGAGTGGAACAAACTACCGTCGAATCAGCAGAAGGGTATTCAGAAATTATGGGTGAAGGTTGAGAAAATATTTGAAAAAGAAGCGGTTACACTATCAGAAGAAGCTAAGAGGGGTATGATTGATTATGGTTGTATTGAGGTAAAGATGACTCCTAAGGAGATTGAGGTTTTCAAAAAGAGGACGAGGCCAGTATGGGATAATATGGCTGGTAAGGTGTATTCAAGGGAACTCTTAGATGAGGTTTTGGGTCATATAAAAGACTACCGAGCAAAGAAAGGTAAAAAGAGGTGAAGGTCATATTTTCATTATGTGTGCACGATTGTTGAACAGTTACTTATAGTTTTTTTATTTTTTTCTATTTTTTCTTGACATTTTAAGGGCTAGATTTAGTTTTCAAGCAGTCTGGACGGTGGAAATTTAGGTCATTGTTTACCTAAGGTTAAGTTTATCCTAGTACGTGCTAGGCCAATTAGAATATTTAAAGATAATATTTATTGTTGATGATTACTGGAGGCAGATCAATGGGTTTGACTAAGACTATTGCTAAGTTTATTGTTGATACAAAAGAAACCGACATTCCTTCCGCTGCTTATGATCATTCCAAGGTGGCTTTTATGGATTGGCTTGCTGTAACCATGGCGGCTAAGGATGATCCCCTTGTGGAGAAATTGATCCGATATGCGGATCAGATGGGGGGATTTGAGCAGGCTTCAATAATTGGTCATAATATGAAAAAAACCGTTAGTCAGGCCACGCTGATCAATGGATCAGCCTCACATGCTCTTGATTATGATGACACATTAGCGACCTTTTTGGGTCATCCCTCTGTAACCATTTTCCCGTCAATTCTTGCAATATCAGAATGGAAAGAGAAGAGTGGGCATGATTTTTTGACCGCTTATATTATAGGGATAAAAGTAGGAGCAACTGTTGGAATGTGCGCTGGCGGAGAGCATTATTTAATAGGATGGCATGGCACATCCACTCTGGGTCATTTTGCCTCAGCAGCCGCTTGCGCGAGACTTTTGGGGCTTAATGAAGAGCAGACAGTTAATGCGCTTGGTATTGCAGGAACACAGGCCTCTGGACTGAAGAGGGTATTCGGCACAATGTGTAAGCCCTTTCATGCTGGCAAATCATCTGATGCTGGACTCTTATCCGCCCTATTGGCAAGGGAAGGTTTTACAAGCGCTGATGATATTCTCGAAGGAGCACATGGCTTTTTTCAGGTGTTAAAGGGGCAGGAGAATGAGGATGTCATCAATACACTGGGTAAGACATGGGAGGTGGAGAATATAGCCCAGAAATATCATGCATCCTGTCATGCTACCCACTCGCCAATTGAGGCAGCAAGGAATATTGTACAAAAGGAAAACATAAACCTGGATGATATAGAGTCGATAAAGATTAGTTCTTCACAACTTTCGTGTGATGCTGCAGGCAAAACTGAAGTAAATACAGGACTTGAAGGTAAATTCAGCATTCCATATTGTGTGGCCAATGCTCTTTTGAGAGGGAACACTGGAATGCAGGCATTTACTGATGAAAAGGTTAATGACCAGAAAATTAAGGATTTGATGACAAAGATATCACTTGTTTTAGATGACCAAAAACTGGGGCTAGAGTCCACTGTGGAGATAGAGACAAAGGATGGAAGGGTAAATTCGGCTTTTTCTGATATATTACAGGAGATACCAGAATATGAAGTTAAGAAGGATAAGATCAAAGCCAAGTTCCTTGATTTGTGCAGTCCAATTTTGGGTGAGGCGAAAACAATAGAGATCGTTGAAGATATTTTTTCTTTAGAGAATCAGGCAAATATGAAAGGCTTCATTGAAAAGTTCAATGTTTAATTTATAGCGATTATAAATTTAAAAAAGGGGGGGTCAATAGTAAGGAGGAGGGATTTATCAATTATCATTATGCTGGAATAAAGATTGCCCTTGAGTGATAGAGGTTCTCAATTATTAAAGTTAGGGTCAAGTTTTGAACAAGATTGGTGTAATGAACTATTTAAGATAGATGTAAATAGATGTAAAATGAAGTCTTAGTATTATTAAGAAAAGATAGAGAAAGAAAAAGGAGTAGGATAGCATGAAAAAAATTTTAGAGTATGTGCAGTTAGCAGATATGTATCTGATGAGGTTAGAAAAACTCGTCATCTACATGGTATTATTTATTATGGTTACCATGGCTTTTGGACAGGTTGTAGTAAGGAATTTGTTTCAGATGGGATTTATGTGGGTTGATCAGGTTGTCAAGGTTACTGTAATATGGTCTACTTTTGTCGGGGCGTCGCTAACGACATATTATGGTAGGCATATTTCAGTGGATCTAATAGCTCAATATACAGGCGGACGTATGCGAACCCTTATTGATTTTGTTACAAAACTAATTGTGGGAGTAGTCAGTGGGTTTCTATTTTTAACTGCTGTAGATTACCTTGGTATTTTAAGTGAATATAATGTTAGTCAAATTGTAGAAGGTGTGCCTGATTGGATCGTTATGTTAGCAGTTCCTTATTTCTTTTTTATTACATCGGTGAGAATGTTGATAGCGATTTTGACACTTGAGAAGAGAGGGGATGCAAGTGTATAACGTGACCAGTAATAACATATTGGGTAAGAATTAATAATAAAATTAAATATATTATGAAGTAGAAAAGTATAGAGGAGATTGATTATGGGAGTTATTTTAGTATTTTTAGCTATTGTTTTTGTTCTTTTGTTAATATTGATTGGTACCCCTTTGTTTGGAGTAATTGGCGGTTTGACGCTGTACTTTTTCACAAGTATTGATCTAAGCACAAATGCGATTATTACAGAGATCAGTAAAATATCCAGGGCGCCTGGAATAATTGCGCTGCCTCTTTTTACTTTTACAGGTTATCTGTTGGCAGAGAGCAAGGCTTCAGAGAGAATGATAAGATTATCAAGCGCCTTTCTCTCTTGGTTGCCAGGAGGAATGGCAGTGGTTGTTCTGGTTGCAGGTTCCATCTTTACAGCCCTCACAGGCGCAAACGCCCTTGCTATTATTGCCATTGGAGGATTGCTCTTGCCAGCGCTCATAAAGAGCGGTTTTGAGGAGGACTTCTCCTTAGGATTGGTTACAACATCCGGTAGCCTTGGTCTACTCTTTGTTCCGAGTCTGCCGATCATTATCTATGCATTGATATCTCAAGTTGATACTGTGCTATTATTCATTGCAGGTGTTTTGCCTGGTTCATTGTTGGTGTTAGTTCTGATAATATATTCTGTATGGCACGGGCATAAGATAAAGATTCCAACTGAACGGATGTCAATTTCTACGATTTTAGGGGCCATTAATGAATCGAAATGGGAGATACCCCTTCCCTTTGTAATTGTTATTGGAATATTTACCGGAATTATTACTGTTGGAGAGGCAGCCGCTGTTTCCGCAGCTTATGCTATAATTACAGAGTGTTTTATTTATAGAGATATTGGATTCAAGAAGTTATTGGATGTAGTAGTAGACAGCATGGTAATGGTGGGCGCGTTGATGTGTATACTCGGCCTTGCTCTGGGCCTCACGAATTATCTAATAGATCAACAGATTCCTCAGGCGATGATGGAATTTATTCAAAAGCATATTTCCTCTAAGCTGGGTTTTTTAATGGCGTTAAACGGTTTTCTGCTGATTGCAGGATGTATGATGGATATCTTTTCAGCGATACTTGTTCTTGTGCCTCTTATTGCGCCAATTGCCGATGGTTATGGTATTGATCCAGTCCATCTTGGCATAGTCTTCCTATCAAATATGACAATCGGGTATTTGACTCCGCCCATAGGTATGAATCTATTTGTTGCCAGTGTAAGATTTCAAGAACCAATTGTTAGATTATTTAGGGTTGTAATACCATTCTTCATTCTGAATATACTCGTTCTTCTTGTAATTACCTACTGGCCTAAGCTTTCGTTACTATTGATAGATATGATGGGCAAAAGACCGGAATTGTTAACAATATAGACATAACAAAAATTATACAAATTAGCGGGAATATTAAAAAAGGAGGAGAGAGCTTTATGAAGTTAAAGAATTCTTATGTTAGGGCATTGAGTGTCTGTTTGGCATTTGTCTTTTTATTGGGAATTACGGGGTGTGGGTCAACGAGTAAGGCAAGTAGGGGGTGGATATTAAGTGATATTGTTGCTGAGCCCAATTTTGATGATCTGATGAATGCAATAATGGATGTAAGAAGCAGCCGAATGGTCAAAGAGGGGCTTGCAGGAGATGCGGTTCTTCTTACAGCTGTTACTGAACTTGCACCCAAGAGTAGAAGGCTATTAACAATATGTTCCATGCTTTACGTTGCCTATGGCCTATTGGTTGAGGATGAGGATCCTGATTACGCTAAGGAACTATACTCCATTGGCGAGTCCTATGGATGGAGGGCTATTAAGCGCAATGGCAAGATTCGAAAGGGGCTTGAGAAGGGAGAAAAGCTTCATGCCCTTGTAAAACATGCTAAGGATGAAGATATCGATGCTGTATTATTTTTAGGAGCAAATATCGGTTTGAAGCTGTTTTTATCAATGGATGATTTGACTGCAATTATGGCTATGGCGGATGTTATTGCTCTGTTTAAGAAGGCATTAGAGCTTGATCCAGAATATTTCTTCGGTTTCGGAAAGCTTTTCATGGCCCTATATTGTTGTATGATGCCTACGATGATTGATCCCGATGGCGGACCTGAGAATGCGCTGAAGTGGTTTGAAAAGGTCGAAGCTCAGAATAAAGGCAATTTCCTTGTGGTTGATGCCTTTAAGGCGAGGTTTTATGCTACCCTAATCAAGGATGAGGAGATGTTTGACAGACTCATTAAAAGAACACTTGAGACTGATTCATCAGTTATGAAGGGTGGATATCTCTTAAATGAAGTTGCTAAGATAAAGGCCAGGGTATTCTTAAAAGAGAAATATAAGTGGTTTTAAAGCAGTTTTCTATTATAATAATACCTTATTCTTATACAAGGGGCTAAAGATTAGCCCCTTTTTTTATTTCTAATAATATCAATCCTTAACCCTTCCAATCCAGGAATCGCGGAGGGACACCGTTCGATTAAATACAAGGGATTCAGGAGTTGAGTCAATTGAATCAACACAGAAATAGCCCTGTCTCAGGAATTGGTAACTGCTTCCAGGTTTGGCTTCTGCAAGACTCGGTTCAACATGGCATGAGACTAGTGTCTCTAATGAATTCGGATTCAAATATTGTTTATAATCAGAATTATCTCTTTCATCTAGAGGATCTGGTTTAGTAAAGAGATGATCGTACAAACGGATTGTTGCTGGTATAGAATGAGTAGCAGAGACCCAGTGTAATGTCCCTTTTACCTTTCTTCCATCCTTAGACCAACCTCCTCGTGTCTCAGGATCATATGTGCAGTGAATCTCTATCACTTTATCTGTTTTTTCATCCTTGATTATTTTTACACACTTGATATAATAAGCATGTTGCAACCGCACCTCGTGGCCAGGGGCTAGGCGGAAGTATTTTTTTGGTGGATTTTCACGAAAATCCTCTTGTTCGATGTAGAGAATGCGTGAGAAGGGTATCTTCCTCGAACCTGTGCTGATATCCTCAGGATTGTTTACAGCATCCAGTTCTTCTTCTTCCCCTTCAGGATAGTTGTCAATAATCAGCTTGATCGGGCGCAATACGGCCATAACACGTGAAGCTCGTTTGTTTAGATCTTCGCGTATGCAGTGCTCCAGCATGGCCATATCAACTATGCTCTCTCTTTTGGCAACCCCAATGCGTTCACAAAAGTATCGGATCGATTCTGGTGTATAGCCTCGTCTTTTTAAACCTGCCAGTGTAGGCATCCTGGGATCATCCCATCCAGTTACTATCCCCAGTTCCACCAACTCCAGCAGCTTTCGCTTGCTCATTATGGTGTGGCTGAGATTTAGGCGTGCAAATTCTATCTGCTGTGGATGACACTTTACATCCAATTCATCGAGCACCCAATCGTACAAGGGGCGATTGTTTTCAAATTCCAGGGTGCAGATAGAATGTGTGATGCCTTCGATAGAATCCGAAAGGCAGTGTGTGAAATCATACATTGGATAAATGGGCCATGTGTCGCCTGTTCTATGATGTGTCACCCGCCGAATGCGGTATATTGTCGGATCACGCATGCTTAAATTTGGGGAAGCCATATCAATTTTTGCTCTTAAAACATGAGCGCCATCCTCGAATTCCCCTGATCGCATGCGAGTAAAAAGGTTCAGGTTCTCTTCCACAGAGCGATTGCGATAGGGACTCTCACGACCAGGTTCCGTTAGTGTGCCGCGGTATTCCCTGATCTCCCCAGCGCTCAGACTACAGACATAGGCCTTGCCCCTTTTTATTAACTGAATAGCATACTGATATAGTAGTTCAAAGTAATCTGAGGCGTGGAAGAGTCGCTCATTCCAATCAAATCCAAGCCAATGAATATCTGACTTGATTGATTCTACATATTCAACCTCCTCCTTGCATGGATTTGTGTCATCAAAACGTAAATTGCATATGCCCTTGTATTGACTAGCGAGGCCAAAGTTGAGACAGATGGACTTGGCATGTCCAATGTGAAGATATCCATTGGGTTCAGGTGGGAATCGGGTTACAACCCTGCCTTCATTCTTATTCAGCTTCAGGTCCTGATCAATTATGTCGCGAATAAAGTTTGAGGTGGTAGTTGAATCAGTTGTGGCCATATCTGCGATCTCCTTCACGCTTTCCTCTGGGTAATATTCTTGAATATTTACAGTTAAAATCGGATATTTGGTATAATTGTATCAAAATGCTATCCCCATGAGAAGAGGGAGGTGCGTGATTGATTTTTCAATTTGCATTTTATCAATCTCAAAATGCTGGGAGATTAGCGATTCTACCAATCCTTTATGTGCAAATATTTATTAAGCGAACTACGATATATTGAATATTGTAAAAAATAGATTAAGTCAAGTAAAACAAGGCGCTCTTCCAGTCCCTTTTACATTTATTGAAAGAAAAGGGTAAACTTTTATTTATTTAAAGAAGTAGCTGAATTTTTAATAGCAGAATATCTTCAACACATTCCAAGGAATTAATAAAAATCCATGTTTTGTTGCTTCTCTATTGATCTATTAATATACTCAACTGATAGATTCTTTATCCCTGAAACAGCCTTTAAGCAGGATAGAGGCATTTCAGTTTTTAGGTGATGATAGGAGAATGAAATGTATCGATTGTGGAATTTTTTTCCAGGTCTTGTAGAGTCTATTAAAAGCCAATCCCCATCCTTATATGCCTCTGCCCACATATGATAGACAAATACATTTTTATGACCCTGAAAATCTTTACATAAAATCATTCCGATGATGGCGCGGCATGGAATCTTGAGTGAGCGTAGGATAGCTATTGTCAGTATAGTATGCTCTGTGCAGTCCCCTGATCTGCTTTCGAGTATCTGTAAAGCAGGAAGCAGGGGAATCCCGAATATCTTTCGCTTGATATGATTGCAGACAAATCCCTCCACATCCCTTATAACTTCCTTTGAATTTCGAAATTTTCTGCTAAGTTCCACTATTTCCGGGCTGTTGATATTTAAGAACCTTGTATTTGTAAGATACATCGGCAAAACAGTTGATACCTCATTGGTGTTGAGTTTCCCTGATATTAGCAGAATTGATTTCTTATCCCATTTAATAATTCTTTGAAATGGTGTATTGGGCAATTGAAATATGGGACTTGATGAGGAAAGCATATACCTGGATGTCTTCTCATTATATACTTCCGCTGAATATTTATTGAGCTTGACAGAATAGAGGGATGTATTGATTGCTAAGACAGAATATTGGAAAAATACAAGGATGTATAGCATTATTGTGACGAGGAGAAGGCTTTTTGGTTTTCGCTGATAAATCAGAAGGAGCATCACTATTCCTTAATTAAGGATGACCTCAATTATTGGATATTCCTTATTAACTCAATTCTGATATTTAACATTTCAATTACTCCTTTTCTCATGATGCCAGCGCTGTCTATAAAGAAGTCAATGCTTTTAATGTTTTCAATGCTTTGGGATATATGTATTAATCGTTCATCCTTGCCATCAACTTCGATATTCTTCAAACCGATTACCTTGACTTTCGTAATGATGGGTTCTTCAAGCTCAATGGATGGATCATAGATGTTGGCCTCAATTTCGAGACCACTTTTAAATTTTCCCTCAATAAGCTTTGAAAGGAAGAAGTTGCCATCAAGGATTGAGTCTTTTCCTAGTGTAATTTTAGCATTATTTGTTGTTTTTTCTTTCCCTGTTGTAATTTTTACATCCACATTCCTATCATTGAATACAGAGACTGTTATTGTTTCATAGACATTGTCTCCGGTTAGGGTCTTATTGTGGGTTTGGAGTTTAACTGGTTTGAATTCCTTTGTTTCTGTAATAATTTGCTTATTTGTATTGGTTATATTCCCGGTTGAAAATTTGAGTTCTGATGTGGAGATATAATTGCCTTCAACGATGGAGTTTGAAATTAAGGCGCTACCCATCTCAACATTGTTGACAAGTAACCTGTAGCTCCATTTGCCAATGGGAATACTTTGAGGCATCTCATAACAGCCTTGAGGGAGGCATATTAGAATCAATCCTAGGATTATTTTATAGATGGGATATCTAATCATACATATACTTCCTATAAAAGTCTATTATTTGAAGTGATTATAACCGGTGATCTGAACTTCCTTGAGTGCATTCTTTCTCATAATATAAAAGCCCTTGTCTGTAATCCTTCCAATAGGATTTATGGGTATATTATTTATATTTATCTTCATTGTATTGGTTAGCTCTTTTGGGGATGTGAAGAGCAGTTCATATTCCTCTCCGCTACTCAGCGCATATTCATATACGCTATCATCTCTATGAGTAAAAAATTTAAGGAGTTCCTTTGATAGCGGGATAGCCTCTTCTTCAATTATAAATCCACCAAGGCTTTCATTGCATATATGCCTTAAATCGGAAAGCAGACCATCTGATATATCTATCATTGAGGTTGGATTAAATATCTGGATGATCTCGTCTATTATATCAAATCTGGCGATTGGCCTTGTATGTCTTTCAATTAGGATCTTGTAGGCTTCTCTATTCTCTATGCTTTTAGATTCCAAAATTTCCATTCCTGCTCTTGAATCTCCAATATGTCCAGTGATATAAATGATGTCCCCATCCCTTGCGCTGTTTCTATTTATTATTCTGTTCTCATCAACTTCACCGTAGATAGTAATATTTATAATTAACTCCCTTGATCTTGACGTGTCGCCCCCAACCAGTAATACGCTAGCCCTATTGGCAGCATCTATCATTCCATCATAAATCCTCAACACATACTCCTGGCTTAGGATAACCGGTATTCCGATTGAGATAAATGCCAGTTTTGATTCGCCTCCCATAGCAGTGATATCAGAGATGCCTCCCATAATCGCCTTAAATCCTATCTCTTCGGGTGAACTCAAATCTAGATTAAAGTGTATTGATTCAATGCTAATGTCAGTGGTTATTAGACCTATTCTGTTGTTGCCTAACCGAAAGGCAGCGCAGTCATCACCGATTGACTTGACTATATGGTCTGAATTAATTGAGTTCTTTGCTTCAATGGTCTCTTTTATTTTATCGAGAAGCTGCCATTCATTATTTATTTGCGTATTTATCATAGAAATATGATATCCTCTCCTTAGATTTAGCAAAACCGATGAGTTCTATTGCTTTATCAAGTTCTGGCCCCTTTAATTTTCCTGTTAAAACAGCTCGTAGCGGCATAAAGAGCTTTTTCCCCTTAATAGATGTATTTTCTTTAATTCTGTTAATTAAATCATTAGCAAAGTTGTTCATGTCGAGATCATCTGAAATAATGGTATATAACTTCTCAATAATGATCTTTGACTCCTCCTGATTGAGAAGCTCATCCGCCTCTTCATCCGGTTCCTGAACATCCTTCAGGAAGATTCCTGCAAGATTTGATATGTCTGATAGTAGATCGCATTTCCCTTGCAGAAGGGAGATAACCTTTTGTAGCCAGTCTTTATCCGTTTCATCAAGACAATACCCCTCATCCATGATAAAGGGTAAGGAGAGTTCAGTTATATCATTTAATGGAGAATTGCGGATATAGTGCCCATTTATCCATTTTAACTTCTGAAAATCAAACACAGCCGGTTTATTTGAGAGATCCTCAATGTCAATCTCCTTAATAATCTCATCAATGGGCATAATCTCCTCTCCGCTTTTAGATGTCCATCCCAGAATAGCAAGATAGTTTACTATTGCCTCAGGAAGATAGCCATTTCTTCTATACATATTCACGGATGTTATCCCATGCCTTTTGCTCAGTTTGGATTTGTCAGGACCTAAAACTAATGCATGATGGGCATACCTCGGAATCGGAAGATTTAACGCATGGGCAATCAGCATCTGCTTGGGTGTGTTTGATAGGTGATCCTCTCCTCTTATCACATGTGAGATTTTCATCAGTGCATCATCAATGGTGACTATATAATTATAAACAGGGATGCCATCAGGCCTTGTGATAATAAAATCGCCTCCTATATTTTCACTATCAAATAAGACTCTACCCTTAATAATATCGTTTATAATAATAGTCTCTTCCTTAGGCAACCTAAATCTAACAGAGGGTTTCCGTCCCTCAGCCTCAAATTTTTTCTTTTCATTATTACTCAACTCCCTGCACCTTCCCTGGTAAACAGGATCATCATTTCTCAAGAGGGATTCTCTTCTCATGATATCCAGCTCTTCCTGTGTGCAATAGCAGTAATACGCTTTCCCATCCCTAATCAGCCTCTCCGTATACTCTTTATAAATATTAAATCTCTCTGATTGTCTATAGGGGCCAAAATCTCCTCCAACATCCGGGCCCTCATTCCATTCTATACCGAGCCATTTAAGATCATCCAGAATGGATTGCTCAGATTCCCTGCTACTCCTCTCCATATCAGTATCTTCAATCCTTAACACAAAAGAAGCATTGTATTTTTTTGATATTAGGTAGTTGTATATCGCTGTTCTGACGTTGCCTATATGAAGATAGCCTGTTGGGCTGGGAGCAAATCTAAATCTCATTGTAATGTCCCTATGGTTGTATTTTGGGTTGTATGTTTAAGTTCCAATCTATATTCTCTAGTAATCATATGAATGGATAGAGGGTTTGCCGGTAATTATCTCATTGATATCTCTTTCAGTCTTATTGACCAATTTGTAAATCTTCTCAACTAACTCAGCCTTAAATAGTATTTTTTTACATTTAGTGCATTTGAATGCTGGAATATTTTCAATTATAATGCAGAAATTGTCTCTACTTACGCGGTAGCTACTTTTCCCTTCAGTTAACCTACCACCACAGTGACATTCCATGGATTCACCTCTAAACTTAAGTGCATATCAGTATTTTTTTTTGAGATTAACCATAAATTAAAGAGAGGATTGTAATGCCTGATCATCGAAGATACTATAATCATATTCTTTTTGAAAAAATGTCAAGATTTAAATGAAATTTATTATTATTGACCTCCTAGGTAACTTCTTGATTAGTGGGGAGGAATGCTTTCCATACATTTTCATAATGTTAATAATTGCCAATAATTTGTGGTAATCGAAAACATAAATTTACGTCCTTTCAATTTTTTGAGTAGTTGCTTCTATTCCCTTTTTCCTTGACAGTGAGATCAGGGAAGAATAAGTATATAAAGATAAAGCATAATTCGAGGAATAATGTATAAGTCTTCAGTTAAGAATCTCTCACATGGGGAAGCGGTTCAGGTTTTCGCTGATTTAGGGGAGAAGAGATATCGAGCTAAACAACTCTTCAACTGGCTTTATGAAAAGAATGTTGATTCATTTTTCAAGATGACCAACTTCTCTAAGGATCTTAGAAATCAGCTTGAGTGTAATTATTCCATATCCCCTATTGTAGTCGAGGATCGGCTCATTTCTGATGCTGACTGCACCCAGAAATTTCTCTTTAGGACCTATGACGGGAACTTTATAGAGGCTTTGTTAATTCAGAATGATAGGGAGGCTGATGGTAGGGTTACTATCTGTCTCTCCAGCCAGATCGGATGTGCAATGGGTTGTAGATTTTGTCAAACGGCCAGAATTGGCTTTAAGAGAAATCTGAATGTGGCGGAAATTCTTGATCAAGTTTGTCAGATTAGGAGAATAACAGGCTTGAAAAACAATAATATTGTTTTTATGGGGATGGGGGAACCCCTATTGAATTACATCAATGTGCTAAAAGCGGCAGACATAATGAATTATTCCTTTGGGTTTCATATTTCAGTGAGGAAGATAACAATTTCTACCTGCGGCATTAGGGATGGAATTGAAAGGTTCATTGATGAGGGTAGATTATATAATCTTGCAATTTCCCTTAACGATACTATGCCAGACAAGAGAAGAGTAAACATGCCCGTTGAAAAGAGGTATCCTATATCAGATATTGTGAATTTATTAAATAATAAGTTTCCTGCCTCTAGGAATAGACTCACAATAGAGTATGTGATGAGAAGGGATAATATTTCATATGAGGATGCAAAGAGATTGAAAAGGATGTTTAAATATAACAGGATTAAGTTGAATCTAATAAAACTCAATTCTGGAGAACACGATTATGAGATACCCTCCGATGATGAGGTTATGCGGTTTGCAGAAGCGCTTGAGATAATGAATATACCCATTACAATGAGGAGAAGTTTTGGAAATGATATAAATGGAGCCTGTGGACAGCTTTCAGGTCAAAGGGAAGCGTATCACAGTGTGAGATAGGAATAATTATGATGGGGGAATATATATTTTTACGAGAAGAGTGATGCATTTGGTCTTGTCGCCAAGTAAGATAATATTTATAATTATACCCTTAATGATCATGCTTGTCATTGCACTTTACACTGGAGTTATTTATTATAATTGGTTGAGTGACAAGGATGAGGCGTTAAATAGGCTCTCCAAATATAAGAGGCTTATAGACCGTACAGAGGAGCTTCGGGGGGGATATATCTACAGTTATAGTGATATTGATCTTGCATCCAAGGTTGTGGATATACCCACTAGGATATATGATAGGAACAATGATATTATTGGGGAATTTTTCGAGCAAAAGAGGGAGATCGTTCCCTATAGTCACATCCCTCCTTGGTTAATCAAGGCAGTGATTGCAAGCGAGGATAGAGCCTTTTACAGACACCGAGGTATTAGTTATAGGGGGATTTTGAGGGCTTTGGTGATCAACCTTACGCACTTTCGGGTGGTGCAGGGGGGAAGCACAATTACACAACAGCTTGCGAAGGTTCTTTTCACAGATATGGAGAGAAGTCTTAAGAGGAAGATCTATGAACTCTTTTGCGCTTTTGATATAGAAAGGAGGTATGATAAGCAGGATATTCTGTCAATGTATTTGAATCTCATATACTTTGGGAACGGCGCTTATGGAGTGGAGTCAGCTTCGAAGATGTTTTTTGGCTCTTCTGTAAGGGAATTGAACGAGACTGAATGCGCCATGATAGTCGCTACTATCTCAAATCCCTCTATCTATTCTCCCCTTGCAAATCTGTCATCCTCTCTTGATAAAACAAGAAGAATTATGAAGTCAATGGTTGACTCTGATTTCATTAGTGAGGGGATGGCTTTGGCACAGTTCAAAAGATTCTTGGTGAAGTGGGATTTTGCATTAGACGTATATGGAAAAGCTGAGTCCTCTATGATCGGCAGCTTCCTGTTCAGCTCTTATAGAATAAACAGGGCTCCCTTTTTTAATGAACAGATAAGAAGAATCATAGTTGAGAAGTTTGGGGAGGATGTTGTCAAGAAGGGAGGATTGAGTGTGTATACAACCATAGATTCAAGCAAGCAGGATGTGGCTGTAGAGGAGTTGAGAGAGGGGATATTAAAACAGAGGGAGTTTCATCATGAAAAAGCTAGCGTTATTAATGATAATGTAGACTATAAAATTGAGAACGAAAAGGCAGGCAATATTGAGGGAGCCTTTGTGTCCCTTAATCCATTTACAGGCGAGATAATTTCATACGTTGGTGGTTATAGCTTTTCATCCAAGAATCAATTGGATCATGTGTCCCAAATAAGGAGACAACCTGGTTCATCATTTAAACCTGTCATATATGCGGCTGCCTTTGAAAGCATGAATTTTACTCCTTCCACTGTCTTTATTGATGAGAAGACGGTTTTTGAGGATGAATATTCACCAAAGAATTATAATGACCAGCATATTGGAAGTATAATCCTTAGGGAGGCTCTTCGGAAATCTATAAATGTTATTGCTGTTAAGTTGTTGGATAGGATAGGGTATGATGCGATCTTCGGGATACTGAAAAAGGGTTTGGGTCTATCTGAAGAGGAACTGGGTAAGAGATTTGGAAGAACCCTTTCCCTTGCTTTAGGCACTTATGAGATTTCACCAATGGAGAGCTGTATTCTTCATTCCCTGTTAGTAAACGGAGGAAATTACATCAAACCCTTTGGTGTGAGATTCGTTAAGGATTACAACGGTAATGTTGTTTGGGATAATGAAGGAGGGGTGATGAGATATGTTGAGGAGAGGAGGAGGCGATATGAGAGGATTGTGGATAGAATAGCCTGCGCTATTACAGTATCAATTTTAAAGGGTGTATTCGAGGAGGGGGGAACGGCTTATCATGCTGTTTTGGGTAAAAGGATTGGTTTTCCCATTGCAGGAAAGACTGGCACTAGTTCAGATTTTAATGATGCCTGGTTTGTGGGATATACTCATGATCTAGTTACGGTTATATGGATTGGAAATAACAAAGGGGCAATCTCATTGGGTGAGGGACGGGCAGGTGGTGTTGTTGCCGCTCCCATCTGGGTCAGTTATGTATCACGCATTTATAATGATAGGATTCCGGGAGATTTCCTAGTGCCTGATGATGGAATATCTTTTCAAACCATATGTTTAGATTCAGGGTTAGTGCCAAGGGAGGATGGCTCTTGCCCGAGGGTGTCAATTGACGAATTGTATTACTCAGGGACTGAACCAGGAGAATATTGCAATATTCACATGAATAAATAGATTTGGCATTGGGGTTCTTTTAAATTATTATTCTGCATGAATTCCAGTGTTTTTTTGCTATCACACTCTAAAGCGCCTTCTAAATTTTCACTCATTTTTTTCATTTTATCTTGACATTTGTATTTGATAATTCATTTTTGTTTAGAAAGCAGTCAGACGGTTTTATTTATGGTGGATTGTTTTAGATACGCAATGAAATTATTATTTTATTACAATCTTTTAATTCCTGCAAATTATAATTATTTTTAGGAGGGGATAAATGGAGGCTCATTCGCATGAACTGCTTGTTGTAGGTGGAGGTCTTGCTGGCAATATGGCGGTGGATAAAGCAGGCCTTCTTGGTGTTGATGTTGGTTGGATATCAAAAATATATCCAATAAGATCACATTCCGGGCAGGCTCAGGGTGGAATAAATGGCTCACTGGGCAATAATCCTGAAGGGAGGGATGATAGCGCTGAAAGGCATGCTTACGATACTGTTAAAGGAAGTGATTTTTTGGGAGATCAGGATGCAATTGAGATTATGACCAAAGAGGCTCCTGATAGGATTAGGGAGTTAGAGCAATGGGGATGCCCGTTTTCAAGGGAGGAGGATGGCACAATAGCTCAACGGCCATTTGGCGGTGGGGCCTTCCCAAGAACATGTTATGGCTCTGACCGGACAGGTCATTTTATACTTCATACCCTGTTTCAGAAATACCTTACATTAAAGGATCATGTCGTACTCTATGATGAATATTATGTTATAGGGTTGGTTGTCGATGATGGGGTTTGTAAGGGTGTAACATGCTTTAATATGCGAACAGGGAAGCTTGAAATTTTTCTTGGGCATGCTGTAATATTCGCAACGGGAGGTTCGGGCAGAATCTATGGACATACAACAAATTCTTATAGTTCAACTGCATTGGGTGTTACTTTGCCGTATTGGGCGGGCATACCACTATTAGATATGGAGTTTGTTCAGTTTCATCCCAGCGGTATAATTGGGAAAAATATTTTAATATCTGAAGGGGCAAGAGGAGAGGGGGGCTACCTTATTAATAATGAGGGTGAGCGGTTTATGAAAAAGTATGCCCCGAATTATATGGAGATTGCTCCCAGGGATATGGTCGCACGTTCCATTATGACAGAGATCAACGAGGGACATGGGATAGATAAAGGCGATTATGTTCATCTAGATTTGAGACATCTGGGAGCTGAGAAGATAATGGAGAGACTTCCTGGAATACGAGAGATATGTATAGAATTTTTGGGAATTGATCCCATTAAAAAGCCTATTCCTATTCGGCCAGCGGTTCATTACACTATGGGTGGTATAGATGCTGACGCTGATGGCAAGACAGAGATGGAAGGATTTTATGCTTGTGGAGAGTGCGCTTGTGTGAGCGTGCATGGCGCTAATCGGCTCGGTGGAAACTCCCTTTTGGATTGTGTGGTATTTGGAGCAAGGGTTGGGGATTATGTTGGTAATATTGTAAAGGGGAAGGGCGCTTCCAAGAAGGATGGAATTATCAAGAATGTATTGAAGAAGAAAGAGGCGGAATTGGATGAGTTGTACAATCGTGGAGGAACAGAGAATCAATATCATATTCAGGATGAGTTGCATGAAGTAATGGATACAAAGGTGCAGGTCTTTAGAAACAAGGAAGGTTTAACATCTGCCTTAAACCATGTAAGGGAGTTGAAGAAGCGGTTTAAGAATATAAGATCAATCAGTAAAGGTAATGTTTTTAATTATGATAAGACCTGGACTTTAGAGATAAAGGCGAATCTTGATATGGCGGAGGTGATTACGTTAGGAGCGCTAAAGCGTGAAGAGTCTCGTGGCGCTCATTATAGAAGGGATTTTGAGAAACGGGATGATAAGAAGTGGATGAAGCATACTGTAGCGAAATGCACTGATGATGGACCAAAACTTTCTTATAAGTCAGTATCTGTCACAAAATGGCAGCCAGAAGAGAGGAGGTATTAGGATGGTTGAGTTTAAAGTATTAAGATTTGATCCAGATGTGGATAAAGAACCTCGATATGATGTGTTCCAAGTGCCTGTAGAGAGTGACACAACTGTATTGGAATGTCTATTTTATATTTTGGAAAATCTTGATTCAAGCATTGCCTATCGATGTTCCTGTCGGGCGGCAGTTTGTGGTTCTTGTGGAATGAAAATAAATGGTCGATATGGACTTGCTTGTCGCACTATTGTAAAGAATTTAAAAACTAAAAAAGTAGTTCTTGAGCCGCTTGCTCACCTTCCGTTATTAAAAGATTTGGTTGTTGATATGACAGATTTTTATAGAAAATATGAAATTGTTGAACCCTATCTCATACCAAAGGAGATACCTCAAGAAAATAAAGAGTTTTATCAATCTAAAAAAAATCGTAAAGAATTGGATGGTCTAGTGGAGTGCATTCTATGTGGTTCCTGTTATGCCGCATGTACAATGTGCAGTTGGGATCCTGACTTCCCGGGCCCTTTTGCGTTTTTGGCCGCGGATGCCAAACTCAAGGATGATCGTGATGCAGAGGGAAGGGAGCGGCTTCTGAATCTAATTTCGGAATCAGGGATATGGCGTTGTCATACTGAGCTTCGTTGCACTGATGCCTGTCCAAAAGAGTTGCGTCCTACAGAAGCGGTTAATCATCTAAAGAGGCAGGCTGTATTGTATCCCTTTATGTCGCAGAAGAAGAATGAGTTGAAGGAACAGGAAGGCGGAAAGGTTAGGTCGATAACCCCTCCTCCACCTTCAGCGCCCGGTGAGTCTCTTTTAGAGAGAAGGAGTTTCTTGAAGACAGTGTTTTTGGGAGGCGCTGGCCTTGTCGCGGCGGTTTTTGCGGGTGTTTTTTCTGTACCCTTGCTTAGCAAGGGGGTACGTGGATGGGTGAAGGGATGGATTAATGTTGGCGCAATGCCAGAGGTCGATGTCAATAAGCCAGCCGAGGTGATTTATGAGAGGAAGAAATGGGAGAAGGGCCGTCTTGTCACCTATCCTAAGAGAGCCTATGTTGTGAAAAATGAGAAGGGCGAAATTAGCGCAATTGATCCAACCTGTACACATTTAGGTTGTATTTGTTATTGGGAAGATTCAATACGTAAATTTATGTGTCCTTGCCATGGGGGTGCATTTGATATAGATGGGAAAGTAGTTGTAGGTCCCCCGCCTAGGCCTTTGGAGCGATTAGAGGTTAAGGTTGAGGGAGGAGAACTCTATCTTCGGAATTTGGAGGAAGCATAGATTATGGAACCAGTTCAGAAAAAAAGATGGGTTGATGATCGGTTACTTTGGGACTTTTTAAAGGAAAAGGTTATTTATAAGCCGCTTTCCAAGGATATAAGCTGGTGGCACACATTAGGTGCCTTGGCCCTATTTTTATTGATCTCGCAGGTTGTTACAGGAATTATATTAGCTTGTAATTTTGTGCCAACAATTGAGAGCGCATACAGTAGCACGCAGTATATTCAGAATGAGATGGTCTGGGGATGGCTTATAAGAGGAATACACCATTGGGGCTCAAATTTGATGTTAATTGTTGTTATGCTTCACATGGCGCGGGTTTTCTTTGATGGTGGATATAAAAAGCCCAATGAGGTAACCTGGATAGCTGGGGTGTTTCTCCTTGGAGCAACAATGGCAATGGCTCTTACAGGTTATATACTACCATGGACTGATATCTCCTATTGGGCGGTAACGATTCTCGCAACAACCTTTGATTATATTCCAGTCGTCGGCTCCTGGATCGCAAATGTCGTTGGTGGCAAACAGACCGGGGGTGTAACCTTAGGAAGGTATTTCGCCTTTCATATAGTGTTAATCCCATTGGGGCTAGCAGGCTTTCTGGCTATCCACATCTTGATGATTCAGATTCATGGGGAGAAAGGGCCTCCTCCTAAAAAGGAGAAGGGTGATGTGGGCACACAACCGTTTTTCCCTTACCAACTTGCAAAGGATGTAATAGTAGTTATTCTTGCCTTTGTATTGTTGATAGTACTTGCAAAATTTGCTGGTGTGCATGAGGCAAAGCAGGCTTCTCCGTTAGCGGATATTGATTCAGTGCCTAAACCTGAGTGGTTTATCCTCTTTGGATATGAGATAATAAAGATGTTTGAGGGAAAGTTGATAATAATTGCATTGGCGGTAGTACCTGTAATAGGTGGTGCCCTTGTATTGTTATTGCCTTTTTATGACAGAAATGAAGAGAGGGCCTATTTGAAAAGACCTATTGCAATTGCTTCAGGTGTGTCAGCAATCATTATCGCAGGTTATCTTACTCTTATAGCTCATATATCCAGCCCCCTTCCAGGCAAGTTCTTTGCTCCAGATCGTACCCTTGAGGTTAAGGAGCTTGCAGGCATGGCAATCTTTGAAAAGAATGTATGTTACTGTTGTCATAGCATTAAGGGTGTGGGAATGAAGCATGCCCCTGATCTTTGGAAGGTCGGCGCTAAGAGGGATAAGAAATTTGTTGAAGACCTACTCAAGGATCCAGATAAGGTACTGGGTAAGGGAAAGATGATAAAATACTATTTCGATAAATATGATCTTGATGCTTTAGTTAGTTATGTAACAAGCATCGATTTAATGAAATATAATATAAAAACAGTTGAACCGTCTGTATTTAGGAGCACCTATAAGCTATATAGGTCTGGGATTGGTAGTGGAAAGACAGATGAGGTATATCTTAAAAAGGATATTGTCTCCACAACAAATGACAAAGGGGAAGAAGAGAAGAGTATTTAATTGTATTATAGTTTATAGAATAATATGGATTGAATTATTTGGAATTGTCACTATTGGCAGCAAATATATTGAAATGTTGTTTTATACAGGATTAATAAAGTCTGGCAATATAATAAATATGGAGGCAAATAATGGAAGACGTTAAAAATAGTGGTGATATAGTTAACAAAAGGGAGGTGCTCACCCTGTCTGAGTGGCGTTCGACGCAAATTGGGATGTGGGCATGGCTTTTGCAGAGATTTTCTGCTTTAGGTATTATTGTATTTGTGACACTTCATCTCGTATATCCTTATCAGGTTTTAATCCAAACCTTAATGGCACTCTGTGTATGCTTTCATGCTGTATTAGGTCTTCGCGTGATTATATTGGACCTCAGTAAGAGGGTTACACTACAGAAAGTGCTATTTGGCTTATTGATGATTTTAGGGGCTGTCTTGCTGGTAATGGTGCTCAAGCTGAGGATATTTTATTTCTGATTGGCCTTAAGTGGATGATATTGTATCCTTTATTGAGTGGGATTGGTTTATGATATATAAATATTGACTGATCGTAATGAGGTGCGCATTTAATAAAGAGGTATATAACTATTATAAAAGCGTAATACGTTTTGTATTACAATCCCTCTACTTTGATACCATTTAATAAAGAGGGATTGTAATACAAAAGTTAATCTATTGTTAGTATCAAATGAATTAGATCAATGCTAACTGAGACAAGGGTTTGTAGGGCATATTAGAAATGTAAGTGATCATATTGTTATTTTTAATGATATTTTACTCAATATTCAATATCTTATTTATAATATTTTGACTAATAAATGGTTTTATTGATTTCCTTCCTTGTATGGTAAATGTTTTTTCAATCTAATGCAATAATTCCCCTTGACAATATTAAGCTTGGAATTATTATGATCCATGAGGATATTAGCATGTGTTTTATGCAATGCTAATTGAGAAATGATATAATTAATGGCGATTCTATAGAAAATATTTATATAAATGGCTTATAGTTTTATATAGTCATCTACTAAAAGATTTTATAGTATGAATATATGAACATTGAATTTTTTCTGGAACGCCATAATATAATTTATAATTGAAAGGAGGAAGAGATGCCAAGGAAAAGAGGAGCTCAATGGAATAGCGCAAGAGATGCCATGTTAGATATGAGCGAAAAAACCAGAAGTGTTGAGGAGAGGGAGAATGTCCCGGAGAAGGCTTGCGGTAAGTGCAAGAATTTTTATCAAATTTCTGGTAATGGCTTATGTAATGTTTTAAAGGATGGTACTAACTTTACAGTTGAACCGCCTGTATTTGTTACAGAGGGTAAAGTCTTCTTGCCTACGATGTTTAATATGGATGCTAGTAAATGCACCTATTATGATGAGATGGAAATAATAGATACAGATATATCACAATCGAATGATCCGATGTTTAGTCGTCATCAGAGACAGATGCAGAAGTAGGCGTATTCGGTTTATTATCTACTTAAAATATTTATTGGTTTGTTGAGATTACGGTTTAAGTAAAAATTGTTTAATGATCTATGAGTAATATTTATAAAACGATGAAATGATAATAAAAGTCTTTGTCTTCCTAAATAAATATGCGGGAGATAGAGACTTTTATTAAATATTAAATATTCATGTAAATATATTATATAAGCTTATAATTGAGACATAAAACAAAACCTTACAAGGGATTATTGTGATTGAGAATCATAATTATTTAATGTAACTGATGTGAGAGGATTTATTTCGTATGAATCTTGAGATGAAAATGCGGCAAAATCATAAAACTAAAATTTTGTTATAGTGATTGGATTTAGGCATTTTATAATTAAATGATAAGAGGAGGTTTTAACATATCAGGTTTTCATAAGGTTCGATTTTTTGTTTCTATCTAAGTAGTTACCAGTAATTTTAAGTCAGAAAAATACAGAAATTGAAATAGTGAGCAGGATTCAACTAATTGGATATTAATAGATATATTATGAAGGGAAACATGAGGGATCATAAAATCAATAAAAACAAAAAAACCTTTATCTTCTATATTCTCTACTTTCAATAGAAGATAAAGGTTTTTTTGTTTGAGGGATAATCAAAAGAGTGTGATCTATGTTATCAAAATGAACTACAATTAATAAATAAATATAATTATACACTATACATTATTATTAATTCAAGAGGAGTATAGATATGCCAAGAAAAAGAGGAAGTGAATGGGATGGAGTAAGGGAAGCGATGTTAGGTACCAGCGAGAAGGCTAGAAGTGTGGAAGAGAGGGAGACCGTTCCTGATAAGGCCTGTGGCAAATGTAAGAATTATTTTCAGGCCGGTTTGGGCACAGTGAGCGGTATATGCAATGTATTGAAGGAGGGCACAGATTTTAAAACTGATAATCCAGTATTTGTGACAGAGGGAGAGGCCTTTTTGGCAGTGGGTTTCAATAATGATGCAGCTAATTGTAAATATTATGATGAGCTGGAATTGATAGATACAGATATATCACAATCACTTGATCCAATGGTTAGCCGACATCAGAGACAGATGAAAAAGTGAAATAGAGAGAGAGTTTTGTCGAATATGATTAGACAAACTTTATATCTATAGCTTTATTATCTTTGAAAAATAAGATATAGAGAGTTATGTTAAAGATGAGTGAGCTTGCTATGAATGATTGGCGCTTCTGCAATAAGTTTATTTTCGAAATGTTAAACCTGGTTATTTATATTAATTGAGAGTAGCATTAAAGAGAAATTTTGTGTAGAAGCGCCATAAATATAACTATTATAAAAAATATAGAGTAAGTGTGATGATAAAACAATGCCAGTAATTGTCTTTATCTAATAATGAGAAGTGGAGATAGGAGATTTAGTAAATATTAGAGAGCGGTCTTTTAGAGGGATCCCCAAAAAGAGGTATGATTAACCTAACACCTATCCTTTGTCTTGGTATCTTGCGAGAAATGTTATCATAATAATTAAGGCCTACATAAAAATTTAATCTGCTACAGGGTATAATTTTATTCAGGTTTATACTGATTTTGAGCTTAATTTAACACCAAATATAACTCAAGGGATCCTGAGTGGTAACAGGATGTTGATTATTTGGATTTGTTGAAAAGCAAGTTTATTTTGTGGATATAAGTTTAGTTATAAAAAATTATAATATAGAGAGAATAATCCAAGGGCTTGGTCAGTATGTCCCCCGCTACTTATTTGATAGTTACACATATACATATTTATGTTTTTGTTAGTCATTAGCAGTCTTGGTTATGCTTTGAGCAGGCATTAATACTTTTAGAAGTAATATATAATGAGATTACCATCTCTCTTGATGTTAATGATATTGATGTAATCAAGGAGGGATTAACAGAATCTGATTTATAGATCGATATTACAATGGAATTTATCCTTTTCATTGAGCTAATCATTTTTTATAAATTTAGGATGATTTAGAGGGGAAATAGTGTAGAGTGAATTAGGATGAATAATGATAAAAAAAATAATATGTCATAGTGTTTTTCACAATTAATTTTGTGAAATCCTTAGGTATCACCATTCAATTTAATTAAGTGAGTTATATATCGCATAATATTAAATTGAATCAAAATTTTAAGGGAGGTATGTACGATGGCACCAGAAATAGGTAGGGATGTTGAGTTTTCGCAGAAAAGGAGTATCGAGGAATTGGAGCATAATAGAGAATGGTGGTGGGTTGCTGAGAAGAAGAGGTCGAAGAGGCTTGATTACCTTAGAAAAGCAGTCTGGAAGAAGGGTAAAAAGGGAGGGATGTATGAACCTGGTATTAAAGTAGATTTAGAGAGACCACTCCTCTTTACTGAATCATGGAAGGAGAACGAAAATGATCCCATAATGATGAGAAGGGCCAAGGCTGTAGCCCATGTCCTTGATAATATTACTATTCATATCACAGACCATGCACAAATTGTGGGATATTTGGGGAGTCTTCCAAATACGCTTGTCTGGTATGTAGACGTAGCTAGTTTTGTTAATGATGAGATATATAATGATCCAGTTATTATACCCGAACCACAGGATGAGTCGCTTAAGGTTATGGTTGATCTTAATAATTACTGGGGTTCGCGGGATAATCTGGGAAAGGTTTTCCGTGAGTTTTCCAGCGAGGAGGCTGTGAAATTGATGAGTACAGTCCTAATGTGGGGTATTCCTGTTGGTGGGAGTTTCGGTTACGCTGGAAAGGACTATGAGTATTTTATGAATGGCAAAAGAGGATTGGAGGATATTATTGATGAGATACAGGAAAGAATAGATGATGCTGAGGAAAAAATAGATGGGAATCCTGGGCCAGATATTCTACCGTTATATGACAAGCTGTCCAACTGGGAGGCAATGCAGATAATTCTTGAGGCATGTATTAGGACAGCGAATAGATTTGCTAGATTAGCCAGGATAATAGCAGAGAATTATGAGTCAGATCCAAAAAGGAAAGAAGAACTCTTATGCATAGCAGAGACCTGTGAAAGGGTTCCAGCTAAGCCACCGGGGAGTTTTCAGGAATCTTTGCAGTTTGATCATTTTATACAAATCTTTAGTAGATTTGAGGATGCTGAAGGCGCCTGGCCATCTCGTCCAGATTATTATCACTGGCCTTATTATGATAGAGATGTAAAGATTGATAAGAAGATATCAGAGGAGGAAGCGCTTGATCTTGTAGGGGAGTTCATGATTCGTTGCCATGAGGTGGGTATGTATGTCCCTTCATTTGCGTCTGAGGGGGTTCAGGGCATATCTGGAACATGGATATGGACTATTGGGGGAGTGAAACCAGATGGTAGCGATGCATGCAACGATTTGACCCTAGCGCTTTTAAAAGCAGCAAGGCTTGTAAGAGTCTCTGGCCCTACCTTTGGATTCAGGTGGCACCCTAAGGTTTCAGATGATGTGATGAGGGAGGTATTCGAATGTATACGACAAGGTTTAGGATATCCTAGCATTCGGAATGATCCTATTTTAATAGCGAATGGGATGCACTGGCACAGCCATCCGCTTGAAGAGATGAGGACTTGGGTTCATCAGGCATGTATGTCGCCCTGTCCAACTACCAAATATGGTTTTCAACCATGTCGTATGGCTTCAACAACATTGAATACTTCAAAAATGGTTGAGTATGCGCTGCATAATGGATTTGATCATTGTATTAAATTGCAGATGGGCCCGAAAACTGGAGATGCAAGGACGTTTGCTGATTTTGAAGAGTTTTTTGCTGCATGGGTGAAGCAGATGGAGTGGATGATGAGTTTTGCGGCGCGTATAGTAAACAGGGGACGGGTGAAGAGTCCCGAATTTTATGGTCGTCCCTTTTTATCATCCATCTCTGAAAAGTGTATTGAGACTGGAATGGATGCTCTTGAGCCATCGATTGAGAGAGGCAATGCATGGGTCACTTTCTTTACCTGGGTGGAGAATGCTGATAGTTTAGCAGCTGTTAAGAAATTAGTATTTGATGAGAAAAAGTATACGATGGACGAGTTAATGGATGCATTGGAGAGCAATTGGGAAGGGAAAGAGGGGATGAGATTGGATTTTGTGAAGAATGCTCCTAAGTGGGGAAATGATGATGATGAAGTGGACGAGATAATGGTTAAATGCTTGAGGGAAGCAGCGCGCCATTCAAGTGTGATAAGGTGTCCATCTGGCAACACATGGCCTGCCTTGCCAGAGAATGTGAGCGGCAATATACATTTTTCGGGTATGGTCCATGCACTTCCTAATGGCAGGAAGTTGGGGGATGCCCTGTACGATGGCGGCATTTCACCTGGTCCTGGTTTGGATAAGAAGGGGCCAACTGCAGTATTAAAGTCCTGTGGTAAGATTAATCATATAAGCGAGGGAAGGTCTTTTTTATTAAATCAGCGTTTATCGCCAACTCAGCTTTCGGGTGAGAAGGGTTATCAGCTATGGAAGTCTTACATGAAGACGTGGGCTGATTTAGGGCTTGATCACGTTCAGTTTAATATGATCGATGATGCTACTCTCAGGGCTGCGCAAAAAGATCCAGAGCAGTATCAGGAGGTGATTGTTCGGGTAGCTGGTTATAGCGCTCATTTCGTTGATATTAGTCGTAAGACTCAGGACAATATCATACAGAGGACTATACAAGGCTTAGGTTAGAGATTTCCTATAGGGGACCTCATGGTTTTGATCTTCAATAATATGCTATTCTGCTGAATGGGGTTGGGAGTAGTTTATTTTGAGGAGGTATATATTTTAAGATTAAAAAACAGGCTGGACGGTTTTTGATGGATTATTTAATTGTGATCCAGATAATATAGATTATTTAAAATATTAATGTTTGGTACAACTGATTTGTTGGAATTTATGTATAGATAATTTTATTGGAGGTATGATGGCAGTAGTTAGATAAAAAAATAAATATGGGAGGATGTAACATGGAATCACGAGCCAAGGACTTTAGGGGTACATCTCGGGAAAGGGATATAAAAGAACTCGAGAATAGTAGAGAATGGTGGTGGGTTGCTGAGAAGAAGAGGTCTGAGAGATTGGATTATTTGAGGAAGGCGGTATGGAAGAAGGGGAAGAAGGGAGGGATGTATGAACCAGGTCTTAAGATCGATATTGAGAGGCCGTTGCTATTTACTGAATCCTGGAAGGAGAGTGAAAATGATCCCATAATGTTGAGGAGGGCGAAAGCCCTATCACATGTGCTTGATAATATTACTATATTCATTACTGATAATGCACAGCTTGTGGGCTATCTGGGTAGTCTTCCGAACTCTGTCTTTTGGTATTGTGAATTAGCAAGCTTCATCAATGAGGAGATATACAACGATCCAGTTATAATCCCTGAGCCAGAGGAGGAATCTCTCAAGACTATGGCTGAAATCAACAATTATTGGGGTACGAGAGATAGTACAGGTAAGATATTTAGAGAATTCTCCAGTGAAGAGGCAGTGAAGCTTATGAGTACTGTTCTAATGTGGGGTGTTCCTATCGGCGGCAGCTTTGGTTATTCTGGAAAAGAATATGAGTATTTCATGACAGGTAAGAGGGCATTTGAGGAGATAATCGAAGAGATACAGCAGAGGATAGACGGAGCGGAGGAGCGGATAGATGGCAATCCAGGGCCTGATATCCTTCCCCTATATGATAAGCTACCGAATTGGGAGGCCATGCAGATTATATTGGAGGCCTGTATCAGGAATGCAAAGAGATACGCAAGGTTGGCGCGGATTATAGCAGAGAGCTTTGAATCCGATACTAAGAGGAAGGAGGAGCTTTTGAGTATTGTTGAGACATGTGAGAGGGTACCTGCAAAGCCACCGAGGAACTTGCAGGAGTCGTTTCAGTACGATCATTTTATTCAGGTATGGACAAGATTCGAGGACTTTGAGTCAGCATGGCCAGCCCGTCCGGATTACTATCATTGGTCTTACTATAATAGGGATGTGAATATAGAGAAGCATATTACGAAGGAGGAGGCGCTTGATTTTGTTGGGGAGTTCTTGATCCGTTGCTATGAGTTGGGACATTACCTTCCGAGATTTGGGTCTGAGGCAGCTCAGGGCATATCCGGCACATGGGTATGGACCTTGGGAGGAGTGAATTCTGATGGAAGTGATGCCTGCAATGATTTGACCATTGCCTTTTTGCAGGCGGCGAGGTTTGTTCGGGTATCCAATCCGACATTTGGATTCAGGTGGCATCCAGGAGTGTCAGATGAGGTTTGGAGGGAGGTATTTGAGTGCATTAGACACGGATTGGGGTATCCGAGTATACGGAATGACCCTGTTCTGATAGCAAATGGGATGCATTGGCATAGTCATCCGCTGGATGAGATGAGGCTCTGGGTACATCAGGCCTGCATGTCACCATGTCCAACAACGAAGCGTGGTGCTCAGCCATGTCGTATGGCTACTGCGACACTGAATTGCTCAAAGATGGTCGAGTATGCCCTTCATAGTGGTTATGATCATATAGTAAAGATGCAGATGGGGCCAAGGACAGGGGATGCGAGGAAGTTTACTGATTTTGAGGAGTTATTTGCAGCTTGGGTAAAACAGATGGAGTGGTTAATGAATTTTGGTGTACGGATAGCAAATCGTGCTAGAGTGAAGAGTCCAGAGAATTGGGGTCGTCCCTTTCTCTCAGCAATCTCTGAGAAGTCAATAGAGAGTGGTCTTGATGCGTTGGTGCCATCTCTTGAGAGGGGGCAATGCCTGGGTAACCTTCTTCACGTGGGTTGAGAATGTAGATAGCCTAGCGGCTGTAAAGAGATTAGTCTTTGATGAGAAGAGATACGCGATGGAGGAGTTGGTGGATGCGCTGGAGAATAACTGGGAAGGCAAGGAGGAGATGCGACTTGACTTTGTGAATAATGCCCCTAAGTGGGGAAATGATAATGATTATGCGGATGATATGATGGTGCGCTGTTTGAGAGAGGTTGCAAGGCATTCCAGGGAGATAAGGTGTCCCTCAGGGAATACGTGGCCTGCTTTGCCTGAGAACATTAGTGGCAACATACACTTTTCAAATATGGTTCACGCTCTTCCCAGTGGTAGGAGGTTGGGAGATGCGCTTTATGATGGAGGCATATCACCTGGTCCCGGGCTCGATAAGAAGGGGCCTACGGCTGTATTGAAGTCTTGTGGGAAGATAGACCATGTAAGCGATGGCAGGGCCTTTCTTTTGAACCAGCGTCTTTCACCAACACAGCTCTCTGGTGAGAAGGGCTATCAATTATGGAAGGCGTACATGAAGACATGGTCGGATCTGGGACTTGATCATGTACAGTTCAATATGGTGGATGATGCAACGCTTAGGGCAGCGCAGAAGGATCCTGAGCAGTACCAGGAGGTGATAGTACGTGTTGCGGGTTACAGCGCACATTTTGTGGATATCAGCCGTAAAACACAGGACAATATTATTCAGAGGACTATACAGGGATTGGGATAGGAATGATTTCTCCAATAATATCTATAAGGGATAGTTATAAGATCTAAGAAGGAGATGAGCATGTTTATCTAAATAACGAGATTAAATAATTATTTAGGGGTTAGTTTTTATGAAAAGGAGTAAGAAAAGCTTCATAGCTCTTATCTTGTTTGGGTTGATTATTATTGGATTATGTTTTTCTAGTTTAATGGCCAAAAAGGAGCCTAAGTATGTGTGGAAATGGGCAACTTTGGGTCAGGATTCAATCAAAATGATGGAAATTTTAACATTGGATTTTACGCATGCAGCTTTGAAAGCAACAAATGGGGATCTTAAATTTGTCTGGTACACAGGAGCAATAATGGGGGATGAGGAGGATTATTTGGCAAAGATGAGGATAGGTCAACTGCAAGCAGCAATGCTTTCAGGAACCTGCAATGCTGATGTCTGTCCTGGAATAACTGTGACAGAACTGCCCTTCTTGTTTAATAATATGGAGGAAGTGATTTATGTAAGAGAAAGGTTGAGACCAAAATTGAATAAAATTGCTGAGAAAAAAGGATTTATAATACTAATGACCATGGATGTTGAGTCTAATTTTTATTCAACAAAGTATCCTCTTAAACAGATTGAGGACTTTAAGAAGAGTAAAATATTAACGTGGCATGGACCATTGGAGGCAGAGGTATTAAAGTCACTTGGATCGAGTCCAATTCCTGTTAATGTGCCAGATGTCGTTCCTTCCGTGAGATCTGGAGTAGTTGATGGGGCGATATCTCCTTCATTGTGGTGGTTAGCGGCGCAACTCTATACTATAACAAAGTATATAAATCCGGTTCCGATTAGATTTGATCAGGCAATATTTGTAGTATTAAAATCGGAATGGAAAAAACTACCTGCTTATCAAAGGGATAAACTCAGGAGAATCGCATTAGAAATTGAGGGGGAAGTAAAAAAAGAGGCGATTAGAGTGAGTGATGATGCACGAAAAGGGATGATCGATTATGGTTGTAAAGAGGTTTGCATGACAACTGAGGAGATCGATATATTAAGGAAGAGGACTATGACAGTCTGGAATAAGATGGCAGGGAAGGAGTATCCTAAGGAGTTGCTTAATGAGGTTATGGATTATTTGAAATCTTATAGAGCAAATAGGGTCAGATGATATAAACTACTGTTAAAGGAGGTGTGTATAGGAGTAGCTGGAGTAACCTTTATGATTGTATATTAAGGATACCTAAATGATAATTCAAGTTGTTTTGATAAAAGTTATCAAATAGGTTTATCGTAATATGAACAGATTTTATAAAAATAAGTTTTGGGGTTAAAGGTGTATAATGAGGGATAATAGAAATTTAGAGGGTAATAATTATAACAATGGAGGTATGTTTTATGGTAGAAGGGTCAAAGAGAAGCACAGTTCCTGATAAAACCTTAGGAGAGCTTGAGAAGAATAAGGAATGGTGGTGGGTAGCTGAAAAGAAGAGATCAGATAGGCTCGACTATTTGCGAAAAGCTGTTTGGA
>JAXHTS010000065.1 GCA_034190085.1 Spirochaetota bacterium | reverse complement strand
GGGCTGGAGAAGGTCCCAAGGGTTCGGCTGTTCGCCGATTAAAGCGGAACGCGAGCTGGGTTCAGAACGTCGTGAGACAGTTCGGTCCCTATCCTCTGCAGGCGTTGGAAATTTGAGGAGATCTGTCCCTAGTACGAGAGGACCGGGATGGACGAACCTCTGGTGTACCAGTTGTCGTGCCAGCGGCATCGCTGGGTAGCTATGTTCGGAAGGGATAACCGCTGAAAGCATCTAAGCGGGAAGCCTACTCCAAGATTGGATTTCCCCTGGCTTTTAAGCCACTGAAGACTCCTCGAAGACTACGAGGTTGATAGGCTAGAGGTGTAAGCACAGTAATGTGTTCAGCCGACTAGTACTAATCAGTCGTGTGGCTTGACCATATTATAAAAAGCCCGAGTAATTTACTCGGGCTTTTTCATTAATTTAATAGTGAATCGATTGTATAGTTAATGTGTAAGTTAGCTTGATTATTAGGATTGATTACTTTTTGGATAAACTTGGCAAACTTATCGCTTCTGGACATACTTCAGATTATTAAATTATAATATCCTTTAGCCATTTTTTATTATTAATATACCAATTAACTGTTCTTTTGAGCCCCTCATCTAATCCAACCTCAGGCCTCCATTCTAATAAATCCCATGCTTTGTTTATTCTCGCCCAAGTTGCCTTCATGTCTGCCTTGTGAAAAGGTTTATATTCAATATATGATTCTTTCCCAATGTATTCTTCTAATTTACTTATTACATAATTTATCGATTTGGGATTTTTGCCTCCACCAATATTTATTATTTCATAACCTACTTTCTTTAAGGATTTAATCGTGCCTTCTGCTATGTCATCTACATAAGTAAAGTCTCGACTCTGTGTTCCATCTCCAAAAAGTTCTATTGTTTTTCCCTCATCAATCCATTTTATAAACCTGAAAATACTCATGTCAGGCCTACCAGCTGGACCATATACGGTAAAATACCTTATAACCGATATGTCTATTCCAAATAAATAGTAATATGTATAGCACATAAGCTCTGCTGCCTTTTTGGACGCTGCGTAAGGGGAGATTGGCGTATTGACAGGAAGTTCTTCACTAAAGGGCATTTCTTGACCAGCATAAAGGGAAGATGTTGAGGCTAAAACCATTTTCATTATGTTGTATTTTCTCATAAGTTCGAGCAGATTCAGCGTGCCCTGTGCATTTGTACTCATGTAAACATGGGGATTTTCCATGCTATATCTTACACCTGCACGTGCCGCAAGATTTATTACAGCATCAATCCCATTATTATGAAAGAGGGGTTCCATATCTTCAATATTCTCAATATCTAACTGAAGAAATCTGAAATTTTTATTTTTCTTCAATTCATTTAATCTATAAGATTTCAGCCTGACGTCGTAATAGTCATTGACATTATCTATCCCAATAATCTCATTCCCTTCATCCAACAACTTTTGTGCTGTCTTCCATCCAATGAAGCCCGCAACTCCAGTGATCAAGAGTAAACTCATTTCAAACTCCAATATACAGGTTGGTTATGATTATTTAATATGTAGAATTTTACAATGAATTTGGATTTTATTTGCTGATTGAAAATAATTAAATGTAGATCCATCACCATATTTATATTTTATTATGATAATTTTTGTTTCAAATTTTTTATTTTTCCGGATTAGTTTAAATTTATTCACAAGGCTATTGTCAGTATAATCCTCTTCTGAAATTCCAATTAGGTGATCAGCTTTTGTATGAAACCTGAAGATCAATAGGGGAAACCTATCCAATACATTTCCATCAGCTTGTTTGTAAAATTCTCTGGTTTTATATAAAAATGTTAGCATTTCATAAGGGCCACATTCTTCAGTCTTTATAAATTGACAAGATTCGTTGCCCTTTATTATTTTGCCTTGACTGAACTCTCGATTTAATATCTGAAACGCCTTTTCCCTTTTCTTTCTACCACACATTGGGCATGGGTCATTGACGCTATCGATGAGCATCTTGAAAGCCCATCTCGGTATCTCAAATTCAGCTATATCAGGCATTCCTGCCACAATGACAGGTTTGTAATACACTAGATATGTTATTATCCATATTGCGCCAATGATTTTATTCATGCCCATTGATTAAAATAATTCTATATTATTCAAAATTTAGGAGTGATATAATGACTTATTCCAATTATTCTGAGGAATATTATCAATATTGATTAGAATGTTACTTATAAACATATTTAGAAATAAAGGTGTTGAGTTCGAATTCATATTTTTTTCCTGATATAATAAATCCTTCATTATGAGAACCACGAATAGTAATAAATTCCTTTGGATCTTTTCCCACTTCATATAATTTTTTCCCATGATCAAAGGGAATGATTTCGTCATCAATGCTATGTATAATAAGTAAGGGGCATCGCACATTCCTAATATATTGGATTGTAGAATATTTATACTTAAGTATCAATCTTACCAAAAGGGATGGGTAATGATTTATGGCTGCCTCATGAATCGTTGTAAATGCGGATTCTAAAATAAGAATTCTAGGGCGATGATCTTGAGCAAGCCATGACGCAATTGAGCCCCCAAGGGATCTGCCAAAAATGATTATATCCTCCTGGGGAACCTTTCGGGTATGTACAAGATAATCCCACGCGGCTGATGCATCCAGATAGGTTCCCTTCTCCGATGGTTTTCCACTGCTTGATCCAAAGCCCCTATAATCAATAATAAAAGTGGAGAGGCCAAGCTTGTTAAACAATATAATAGAATCCAGTCGGTGGGATATGTTCCCTGCATTGCCATGAAAAAATAGAAGTACACCCCTATTAAATTTCGAGGGTATCCACCATCCTGAGATTTTTTCCCTATCTTTTGTTGTAATACATACTGATTCATAGTTGAGACCTTTATCCTGTGGGGTTTCGCTAATATCCCTATCTGGAAAATATACAAAACTGGATTGACATCCAAGGGGCATCATTACACAGATGATCGCTATGCTGAAAAATATGTAATTGATCCTTGATTGTATTTGGTGTAATGAGTTTTGAAGCTTATTTTGGATATCGAAATTTATCATACCTATTATATCTTTTAAATTCTTATACATTCTCATCAATAATATAGAGCATAGTAGGGTCACTTCATCAGAATATATGATTATTCATCCCTAATTTGGTTTATTATAATTGTACCTTTATTGTGAAGGATTGCACATTATCCTACAAATTAGAAGAACAAATTCCAGCTTAATGTTAACTCTTTATGCCAAGTATCGAATACATTTGTCCATAAAAATTCAAGATTACAGGTGTTATTTGTGGTCAGTTTTATTCTTTGATGAAGAGCCAAATCATATTCCTTATGCCTATCTCCTAATCCATAGTAATAATTCTTTGAATATAGGTGAATCTTCCAGTAGTCTGTAAGATTATTCAATAATCCAAATGAACATCCTATACCTGTTGAGTAGTTATTCTCAAGTTTACCAGATAAATTTAGGTTTGTCTCTATCATGAAATAACAGAGCCCTATAAAGGGAAACTCATAGGCGAGTCCTCCTCCAGGATTGAGTTGAAAGATCAGGTTGTCCTTTTCATCAGAAAGGTCTTTTTGTTTGAGTCCTGTCGTAATTTTCCATGAAATAGGCATAAAGAACTTATTCCATGGCGATATTGATAAAACATCTATAAAATCTATTTTTTGTAGCTTAATCCTATTTTCGCAATTATAATATCTTAGCTTAATATTACAGAATTGGATTTGTGAACCCTGTATATATCCTTCATCAGGATCCAAGAGGTCATGGTATGCTGCCCTGTACCCTATCTCTTGAAAGAGTTCTTCTTTTATCCCTATACCAATGCTTATTCGGCTTGATTTATGTCCTTCGTCCGGTTGGCCTGGGGATGGAATTCTATATCTATTTTCATCGGGTTCTCCCAATTCGCTTCTGATTTTGAGGATTTTAATAAATATACGGGAATACTCCTCCTTTTGTATCCGTTTTTTTGTATATTTATATTGAATGTATTCCGTAATTAGATCACATATATTTATCTGTTCTTCTTTTTGTAAATTATTTTGTAAAATGGTGTCCGCTTCAACCTCACCATCAATTATCGATGAGGCTAGCTCCTTATTCCTTTTACTGAGTAAAGAAGCGATATGATTTATTCTTGTTGATTTTGAGGGTCTATAGTCAATCTCTTCAATTAATCCCATCTCCTTTACATCTCTGATTGTGTCTATGGGAATAACCCACCAACCGAGATTATCAGTTAAAGCTAAAGATGGTTTTGCCGCGTCTAATAAGAACAATAGGTTATATGAGCAATTCTCATCAAAAAAGAAGTAGTCAGAGTATATATTTTCCAATTCAGTTAAATGCATTACCATCCTGATGACCTCTCTCTCGGTGAGGTTTAGTCTATATTCCCATATATCTCTCTGGTTAAAGTCACTATATTCAAGCACTTTTTTGTAATATGGAAGCACTGAGAAGTAACCCTTATATAACCCAAAAATTCCCCTAAAAGCAAAAAAGAGACCAAAGGATTCGTCAGTTAATGCAGAATAATTTACAGCGTGTGACAAAAGCTTACTCTTATTATCAGATTCAATAATAATTAGTGTATGTCCAAACATAGAAGCCGGACTGTTTACATATGAGGTTGGAAAGATTATTGAGGCAGATTTAGGCTTTATACTCTCCAAGATATCATTATATCTCTTACAGGTATACTCTGGAAGCTGTGATTCATCGAGGTCTAATTTTTCCTTAAGCCAGGTAAATCTAGCCATGAATCTGCAGATGGGATGGGCACCCTCATCATTACTATGCTTGAAAAACGCTCTAATGGTTGCCTTAAGTTCTTTTTGGGGATTATGTTTTCCATCTTTTGATAGGAAGAATTTCGGATCATCTATGAGGCTCCTTATGCCAAAAATATTCTTTTTATAGTGTAAAAGGATGTGCCAATATTTATCTTTGTATAATTCTTTTTTTATGGCTGATTCGATTAGATCATCAACATAGGAAGTTTCTTCCGCATTTGTGTTGATTAGCATCAAATCAGTAGAGATCAATAATGTGATTAATATAAAAAAAGATACGGATTTATAAATAAATCCGTATCTTGAGTAACAGGATTTCAATTAAATAACCTTTTAATTACCCTTGCGATAATACAGCCTCAATATTATTTAGCACTTGAGTATTTGTAACCTTATCTGAAGTATATATATTAGAAAAGTTTGACTGCAATTTATTATAGAAATGAGTTCTATCACCTTCAGAGACTTCCATTAAGACTGCTAGTGTATTGAGATACTCGCCATTTCCTTTCGCTATGTCTTTTGCAAGATTATCCATATTGTCAGCAACAAAGATATTCAATCTCTCATTTGACGCTATACCTGGAGCTTTTTCACATTCCAATGTGCCTGAGGTGATCCCGAATGTCTGATTACCACAGATGCCATTAGTAGTAGTAGCACAGAGTTGTGAGATCAGTCCATCCTGCTTTTCGAAAATCATCGTTCCAATACCGCAACCCACGTTGCTTTTGGGGACTGCGTATGATGCTGCTCCTAAAGCAATCACGAAAAGACAAACTCCTAAGACAAATAAAAACCTTTTCATAAAGACCTCCATATTAGTTTAATTTTTATAAACGACGAAATTCATCAAATCGAAATATAATAAGAAAGTCAAGAGGAAAATGATTAATTCATAAAGATTATGTAACATTATAAAGACCACACTAATCACTTGGTGGGCATTAAATCAATATTATTGCAAAGGCAGGAATTAGAAATCTTTAGCTGACAATCGGTCTATAAATACTGTTGTTTTAATAATATTGACTCTTGTCAGTTTTTTTGACTTTGTCTTGGTCTATGGTTATATTATTACCAGAGTAGGTTAATTTTTCTTGACATACTACCTTGCAAAATCAAGAATGGCCAAATCTGGATGAGGATAGCTGTATCTTCAAAAAAAATGAATAGGGTTACAACAATGAAAAAGATAGAGGACATTGTTAATGCTTTGACTGATGAGGAAAAAGAGTTGCATAGTAAACTTATTGAGGAATGCAGACGAAGAGAATCAAGTATTATTGAAAGTAGACAGTATATACGAAATAATGCGCAATTATTAACCTTGATTTTACAGAAATTGCTTCAAGATTTAGAAAAGCTTCATAATAGTTCTATAGAATTGAAAAAAATATGCCAAAAAAACTGGAACGATCAATCAGAGGATTTGTTAAGTCATATATCTGACGATAAGTTTTTCCATGCTTAATCTCACAATAGAGGAATATATCATACTCTTTACCCTAAAAAGTAAAACATATCATTAGAGTTGTATTATAATTGAATTGATGGGTAGAATTTTTTTAGTTATTCCATCATACCCTAAGAAGGTTTATTTGAAGATATGTTGAATAAAACCTGCACTCAACCTTACACTTCAGCGTATGCTTGTCCGAGAAATAATCCCCTTAATTTAACTGAGTATTGATCAGATTAATGAGTAAGTGACAAGGATTTTATCCGACATCAAAAATAGTGACATATTTATTAAGAAATTCATCCTCAGAAAGGATAGTGAGAAATTGATCAATTTTTGAGAGTTGAAAAGTGTATACAATATCCTTGTGAAGATTGTAACAGAGGAATTCAATACCATTTTTCATTGCAGTATTCTTGCTTCTAATCAAAGAGCCGATTCCTGAGGAATCGATGTATCTCAATTCAGCCAAGTTGAGCGCAATGACAGAGACATTCATGTCAATCTGATTTTGGAATAATATGTCGAAATCATATACCTCTTCTATGTCATATCTGCCTATGAGCTTTATGATTGAGAGGCCTTCTTCTTTGTGGATTTTGATCCTCATTTTCAATTCTGAGAAGTTAGAATAACTGATACCAAGAATTTAGTTATATTACTGCTATTTATAGTATAATAGAAATAATTGGTATAGTCAATCAGAAAAACATCAATTGAGTTTGGAGGTAAAATATATATGATTTATTCAGTGAGTATTGATGATTATTTATTTGAAGAGGGTTGACAAATAAAGATTATATCATCTCAATTTGATGATGAATTGCAGGATTTATCTTTAATAGTTATGAACATAAGAATTATGGTTGAATTTTGATGTTATTTTTTTTCAGTAGGTGTCTGGATTTTCTGCTTACCTTGAAGGTCATTCTGCTTGTATTGAGTTTTGTTGAAGGTGGCTTGATACAAGTTTTTTCTTGAGAATGTACAAGGTAATCAAGTAAAGGGGTAGCGTAACATATATACTTATTTGAGTCCATTTGTGTTAAAGATGCATATCTTTTGATAATAGGGGATCATAAAGATGTTTATAGACTCACACGTTCATTTTGATCTTTGTCTTGAGAATAAAGATCTTTCAGAGGAGAATTTAATCGATGAACTTCAGAAGAATGATATATGTTATGCAGTTCATGTATCCATTGATAATAATGGATTAAGTTGGGCTTATGAGTTTTCGAAGCGACATAAAGGGGTCTTCTACTCAATCGGCATTCACCCCTCTTCAAAGGCAGGGGTGGATGATCTCCATCAAGTCTCTGCTTTTATTAATAGGATAATGTCATCAGGTGACTCCATGGATCTGTTTGGCATTGGTGAAACAGGATTGGATTTTTATAGGATGAATCAGCCAAGAGATATACAAATTCGTTCATTTGAATATCAGGTGGGGTTAGCTAAAAAATGGGATTTACCTCTCATTGTTCATTCAAGGGATGCCTTTGATGAAACAATAAGGGTTTTAAGGGAGAAATCTCCAAATAGTGGAATAATGCATTGCTTTTCTGGAGATAGGGCTATGGCAACTAGAATCCTTGATCTTGGATTATATATATCATTTGCAGGTAATCTTACATACAAAAATGCTCACAATCTTCATGATGCGGCTTCCTTTATCCCCTTGGATATGATTCTGTTAGAGACTGATGCCCCCTTTCTAACCCCTGTACCCTTTCGGGGAAAGAGGAATAGACCTAAATATGTCAAACATACATATGAGTATCTTGCAATACTGAGGAATGAGAGTTTATTGAGAGTAGAGGATAGCTTATATCAAAATTTTACTAATCTTCTCAAAAACAGGGGAGGGAAGTGATCACTCATATAAATTAATTGGTGAATAGTTATAGAAGAAATCATATCCATAAAATATTCAATACCCATTCCTTTGATTAAATAACATAGATTATTGTATAATAATCTATGAAGTAAGAGGACTATTTAGTTTATACTAAAGGGTTGTATGAAAATATCTATTGACATCAACATGGATGGGGTGTTGATAGGGATGGGTATTGAGTTTTTGTAAGTTAGGGGCATGTCACCAAATCAAAGTAAATGAAATAGCTAAGATTAAATAATGAAACCTAGGAAGTTTTATTCAGATTTTCTTGTAATTGGTAGTGGTATCGCAGGGCTAACCTTTGCGATTAAAGCCTCAGAGGTAGGAAGCGTTATCATTGTTACAAAGAAGAAGGATTTTGATTCCAATACCAATTATGCACAGGGGGGAATCGCATCCGTATTATCTCAAGAAGATTCAATTAGTGATCATATTAACGACACAATGCACGTTGGCGCTGGATTATGTAGCAAGAGTGTCGTTGAGGTTCTTGTTCAAGATGGTCCAAATAGGATTAGGGAACTAATTGATTGGGGTACTAGGTTTACAATGAGTGTGGATAAGGATGGCCGGGAAGTATTCGATCTTGGCAGGGAGGGAGGGCATTCCAAGAACAGGATTGCACATGCCAAGGATTTGACTGGGATGGAGATTGAGAGGGCGCTTCTTGCAAGAATCTCCACAATAGATAACATTATGATTTTTGAAGATCATACGGCTATTGATTTATTAACTGAGCATCAATTGCAGTTTCTCTCTTCTGAGAATATGGTGAAGACCAGGGATTCAATCACCTGCTATGGAGCCTATATCCTTGAAAATTCTACTGGCATTGTACATATTTTTAATTCAAAGAAGACATTGCTTGCAACTGGCGGTGTTGGACAAGTCTATCTTCATACAACCAATCCTGAGATCGCTACAGGTGATGGAATAACGATGGCTTATCGGGCTGGGGCTTTTGTTGCTGATATGGAGTTTTATCAATTCCATCCAACCTCGCTCTATTTAGAACAGCGATTTGGCCGGTCCCTCCTAATCAGCGAGGCCGTGAGGGGCGAAGGTGCAATTTTGATAAACTCAAGGGGCGAAAGGTTTATGGAGAGGGAACATCCATTAAGGGATCTTGCTCCAAGGGATATTGTGGCCAGGGCGATTGATATGGAATTGAAAAGACTGGGAGAATCATGTGTATTTTTAGATATTACTTTCAAGGGAAGAGATTTTTTGGAGAGTAGATTCCCTCATATTTTCAGGGAATGTTTAAAGGTTGGTATAGATATATCCACGGAACCTATTCCTGTTGTTCCAGCAGCACATTATTTGTGCGGCGGGGTGGTATCTGATGTGAATGGAAAAACCTCAATAAGGAATCTCTTTGTAATTGGTGAATCCAGTTGTACCGGGGTTCATGGCGCAAATAGATTAGCAAGCAACTCATTGCTCGAGGCAGTAGTATTTTCAAACAGGGCTTATGAGTATTTAATGCATACAATAGATGAAAAGATCGATATCCCTGAATACCCATTTTGGAGTAAAGAGGGAACATTCGATCTAGAGGAGTGGATATTGATCCAACATAACATTGACGAGGTGAAGAGGCTCATGTGGGATTATGTTGGTATTGTGAGATCGAATCTGCGTCTTCAGAGAGCTTATAGAAGGATACTTCTTCTTGAAGAGGAGATCAATGATTATTATATGCGAAGCACAATATCATCAAGGCTTGTAGAACTGAGAAACCTCGTCACAGTTGCGAAACTGATAATAATAAGTGCTATGAATAGGAAGGAGAGTAGGGGGCTTCATTATAATACTGATTATCCAAAGACCAGGGAGGATCAGTCTATAAACATAATATTAAGATCGGGTTATGATCCTGAAACAAAGAGGTTGGAGGATTTTATTGTATCAAGGTAATATACTTCTGCGAGGTGTATTGAAAAAATCCATACGCCAATGACTATGAATAGTAACTTGTAGGATAGGTAAGTCAGTTGAAGGAATACACCCTGTGTGTGTTCGAAAAGATATATTGATTTGTTAATAGAGGATCTATATGCCAAAGGAACTAACCTTAAGCGGGAGGGTGCAGGGGGTTTTTTGTCGGCATTATTGCAGCCAGAATGCGAAGAAACTTGGCATCAGAGGATCTGCTTCCAATCTCAGGGATGGCACTGTACGCGTGATATTAGATTGTGATGAAGAGGAAAAGATAGCTGATTTTATTAGGGCTATAAAGAACAATCTCTATGGTTTAACCTTCTATGGTCATATTGATGATGTTAAGGTAGATAGTTATTCCGGCATAATCAAGGGGGATTATACCTTCTGATTATTATAAAGCTATAGGTTTTGGAAGTTTCATCCTTCTGCAATAGATATTTTGGTAGTTTTTCCTGAGGAGATTTGTATCCAAGTCGAGGAAATATTTTATTTGCGTTTCAGAGATAGTGGAATAAAACTGCTGTAGTTCCTTCTCAAACTGAATGTTATATTTTTTCTTTGAGGCTCCATGAGCTGCCTTGACTCTTCCCAATCTTCGAATATCTCCATTGAATTCTGGACTTATGTGATATAACTCATGGAAGATTACCCTTAATTTTTCAATTGGGGGAAGATCGAAGAATTTTGGACTATAGAAATAGATTATATAGAGCAAGGAAATTCCATTGTTAACAATCCTTGGCATTGTATATCGTTTATTATTATATTTTAGAATATTGGATCCATCCTTAAACCTTAGGGGCACTAGTTTGGCTAAGGTAAAGCCACGGCTATTCTTTCTATTAAAGGCAATGCTTATGAGAATCCTATTCATATCAATATGATTGAATATATTAGTATGAAGGATAATAATTTCAATTAGTTGAGTAAGGATGTCAGTTAAATTAATATTTTGTGAAACAGATTTCGTCATAAACAGATTCTTAATCTCTAATTGTTATCAGCAAGGGATATCAACTCTTTTGCATGTTTTATTGTGATATCTGTTATCTTTTCACCTGCAAGCATTCGCGCAATCTCTCTAATTCGATCCTCCTTATTTAAGCTCTTAACATATGTGATGACCCTAGCATTGATCATTTCCTTTTGAATAAAAAAATGACTATCTGACATTGCAGCAATCTGAGGATGATGTGTAATCACAAGAACCTGTCTATCCTGAGCAAGGGATTTAAGTTTTTTCCCTACAATCTCAGCAGTAGCTCCACCTATCCCAGCATCAACCTCATCGAAAACAAGGCTTTCAACAATATCTGCTGAGAGTATCGCCTTTTTTAGGGCTAGCATTATCCTGGACATCTCACCTCCAGAGGCTACACGCCTTAATTCTCGCAGGTCTTCACCTATGTTTGTAGAGAGGAGGAACTCTATTTTGTCGATCCCATGAGGATAGAGCACATATCTTTTATTATCAGTCTCAATTTGTCCATCTGGGCTTATCTCTCGCTTTATGGAGACCCTGAATACTGTGCCTGCCATTCCAAGGTCAGCCAACTCCTTCATGACTCTATCTTCTAGTTCTGTTGCTGCTGATTTTCTTTTTAGTGAGAGTTCTAAGGCTGTTTCCTTCGCTTCTTTTATAGTCCTCTTATATTCCTGTTCAAACCTCTGGACCTCATCTTCACTTGAAGAGATGGCATTTAACTCTTCTCTTGATCTTTCAGCATACTCAAGAATCTCTTGTATTGTAGTACCATATTTTTTACTCAGGCCATGAATCAGGGTGAGCCTTGCCTCAACCTCGTTTAGCCTTTCTGGTGAAAAGTCGATATTACTTCTATAGTGTCTTAAAAAGATTGAAATATCTTCAAGAGAATAGAGAGCCTCCTTAGTCGTTTCTACAATTTTAACAATTTCAGGATCATACTCAGATATTATGTTAAGGCTTTGTTCAACCCTTTTCAGTCTTTGGATAATTCCACTTTCATCATTCAGATGAGATGAGGAACTATTGATCTCCGAGAAAAGTTTTTCTGCATTGGCCAGTATCTTAGATTCATTCCTCAATTCATTCTCTTCATTTGCTAATAAGTTGGCAGAATCGATCTCTCTTATTACAAATTCTAGATATTCAATTCTCCTTCCCTTTTCCCTCTCATCTATTTGATAAGATGATATCTTTTCCTGTAGGTTGTTTAATTGGTAAAATATTTTATTAATTTTTTCCACTAAATTTTGGAGTCTAAAGAAGCTGTCCAATATCTCACGATGTTTTGCGATTCTTACAATGCTTTGATGTTCATTTTGGCCATGAATATCAACCAGATAATCCGATATCTCTTTTAACTTGGAGAGTGGTATTTGTGTTGAATTTGCGAAGCATCGTCCTTTGCTGTTGGTGTGGAGTTCTCTTCTAAGGATTAAAATGTCATCATCAAAATCTATCCCGGAATCATCGAGAATTTTTTTAACCTGAGGAAGATTAGATATGCTAAAGGTGCCTTCAAGCGTAGCCTTTTCGAAACCAGACCTAATCATATCAGTAGTCATTTTTTCGCCAAGCACACCAGATAGCGCATCAATCAGAATGGATTTACCCGCCCCAGTCTCACCCGTCAGGATATTCAATCCCTTTTGGAATTTTATATTTATTTTTTCAATAAGGGCAAAGTTATTAATCCCTAATTCCAATAGCATCTTTAGAACCTATTCGCATAGATGAGTGCTCCATCCAAGTTTTTGCCTTAGAATGTTACAATACTTACGGTTTGGATGAGTAATAAGTGAAATCCTTTTGTCTGAACCTCTAAACAGAATTTTATCTCCACACTCAATTTGAATAGCTTCCTGACCATCAATTGTCAATAATAAATTATTTAACTCAGATTCGATTGATGTCTTGAGTATCATATCGGATGGTATAATCATAGGTCTGATCGACAGGGTATGAGGGCAGATTGGATTGATTATATATACACCTTTAATTGAAGGCTCGATAATAGGACCTCCCGCTGACAATGAATATGCGGTTGATCCTGTTGCAGTGGACACAATCAATCCATCTCCTGAATAGCAGGTTAAAAAATCATTATTTAATTCAAGATGTATCTTTAATAACCGTGAGATTGAATTTCTTGAAAGAACAGCGTCGTTAAGAAAGGAGATTTTATTTAACTCTATGTCATCCCTTAAATGCACTGCCTCTAACATTGCCCTTTCTTCTTTTTGATAATTCCCCTTGATAATTTTTTTAAGGTAAAGAAGCGCTTCTTCTGGCATAAATTCTGTTAAAAATCCTAATCTACCTTTGTTAATTCCAAAGATTGGGATGTTTGTATCAGCAAATAGGCGTGTAGTGCCAAGAATAGTGCCATCACCGCCAACTACAATTACAATATCAGGTAGATTAATAAATTCCTCAAAATCAACAGAGTAACTGGCTAAATCCTCATCATTTAATATATCATAATCTGGAAGGAGTATTCGTATTCCATTTGTTTGCATAAGGCTAATGAGTTTTTTTATAAATGGAATTGATTCCTTATCATTAGGTCTAATGTTTATAGAAGCAGTCTTAATCATAGAAAATATTCACCCAAGTAAGATTGAAAATTCAATTAGCATTCGTTGAGATGTTTCCCATAATGAATGAAATGATTAGTTGTGTATTAATACATATTTTCCATTATTATAAAGTCAAGTAATTACTCAATATCTATTGCATAAAGATAGTTAAGAATCCTTTCCACAATTCATGTAATAAGGTGAAGCTGTTGTTGTACATTTTTATACTTATTAAACGCTAGTTGGGAAGAGATATTTGTTCTCTAAATTAGATTTCTCTGTCTTAAGATATACCATATAACGTTTCCAGTTTTCCTTAAGTACTTGATGCTAGTGATAATGGAGAAAATATGTTGACATGCTCGAGCTTTCTGAAGTCATAAGATTAACACCAATTGGAGTTTTTATCCTATGTGGAGAACTGATTTAATACTATATAGAATTATAGAAAAAATTCAATTTTTGAGGATTTTATCGCTAAAGGGAGGGATAAGATTTAAATGGAGTATAATTATTTCCATTCTAATCCTGATTATCATCATTCCATTAAGCTACATTTATATTCTCATGTCAACTAATATGCTTTTATCTGCGAATGACAAACAATGCAGAGCCATTGCTGATAATATCGCCTCAACTGAATCCTTTATTATGGTTGAGAGAGAGACACTGCGGAGGTCATTGATTTTACAGGATATTGTTAATAGACTGTCTCAGAGTAATATTGATGGTTTTGTTTATGCCGCAGTTTATGATCTTAGAGGGATGCTGGTTGAAAAAAAATATTCTTATGCTGCTCATACTAATAGTACTCTCAGGGGGAAAAAGATACCGGGGAATGTGCTTCAGGAGATTAAAAAGGTTGAGGAGGTTTTACAGAGAAGAGTTAATATACAACTAGATAAAAATGAGAGAGCCTGTTATGAGTATAGAATACCATTTAAGTTTTTTGATGTAAGTGTAGGTGTGATTGAGATTGTTTTTACCGAAGAGTCAGTCCTCGGTCCTGTCTATAAGGCGAAGCAATATGTTATTATATCCTCTATTATTGTGCTTATTATTGGAGTTTTAATATCAATGATGACCACGTGGAGGATGGTAAAGACGATAACAGAACTGAAGGATGGAGCAATCAGAATAAGGGAGGGCGATTTAGATGTTAGATTGCAAGTAAAATCTCATGATGAAATAGGGATATTAACTGATGAGTTTAATGAGATGATAAGGCATCTTAGAGAGAAGATAAAGATGCAGAAGTTCGTTTCAGAATCGACTGTTTCTATTATTAAAGGGAGTCCAACCGGTTATGAGATTAGACTTGGTGGGAGCAGAATGGAGTTGGCATTTCTCTTTTCTGATATTAGGGGATTTACGGCTATGTCTGAGAAATTACCGCCAGAGGAGGTAGTAGAGATTATAAATAAATATCTGGATGTGCAGGCACAGATAATAAAAAAGAATGGGGGAGATATTGATAAATTCATAGGTGATGAGGTTATGGCAGTATTTAGCGGCAGGGATAAAGCGGATAATGCGATGAGGGCATCGGTTGAGATTATCAAGGCAATAAGTGTGCTTAATAAGGAAAGAGAGAGTGAAGGCAAGCATATCGTAGAGGTCGGGATAGGTCTTGAAATCGGTACTGTAGTCCATGCCAGGATTGGCAGCAGGGATCGAATGGATAATACCTCAATTGGTGATGCGGTAAATCTTGCCTCAAGGCTCTGTTCCCGAGCTAAGCCAGGAGCTATTTTAGCATCAGCAAATATTGTAGCGAAGGTGGCAAAGAAGAGGTACATTGGCAAGAAACTGAAACCTATTCGAGTCAAAGGCAAATCAGAACCGGTTCCTGTATATTTAATTACAAATATGAAAGGGCTGTAGTTAGCGGGTTGTTCACATACAAAGATTTGGGATCGTAAACTTGAAGTAAGGAGGGAAGGCTGAAATCATCTCCAATTTGTTTTAATGATATCCATTACATTTTCAATTACATAATCAATTTCACAGTCCTTCATCCCTGGATAAATTGGCAGGGAGAGGATCCTTTCGAATAGCCACTCGCTTTCAGGAAAATCATCTTTGGAGTAACCCATATTTTTATAGTATGAAAATCTATAAAGTGGAATAAAATGGACACTTGTCCCTACACCGCGATTCTTCATCTCCACAATGAAGCAATCTCTATCAATATTTAAAGCCTCAATATTGAGTTTAATCGGGTAGAGATGCCATGCAGAATCCCTGTCATTTTTTATGTTATATACAGTTATTCCCTCCTCTTTCTCAAAGGCGCTATTATATCTCTTGGCAATCCGCTTCCTCTCTCTCCATAGATATTCAAGTTTATTAAGCTGTTCAATGCCAATCGCGGAGTTTATGTCAGTTGAGTTATACTTATATCCTGCATCAACGACATCATATTTCCAGTCGCCATCATTAGAATACCTATTCCATGCATCATTACTAATACCGTGTAGTCGTAAAGTCCTCATCTTTTCTGCCCAGATATCATTCTCAGTGGTTATCATGCCGCCTTCGCCAGTGGTGAGAGTCTTTGTGGCGTAGAAACTAAAGCAGGTTATATCTCCAATGGTTCCTATCTTTTTCCCCCTATACCATGCTGGTAGTGAGTGGGCCGCATCCTCAATAACAAACATATTATTATTCTTTGAAATCTTTAATATCTCATCCATATCTGCAGGTTGACCGGCATAATGGACAGGTATCACAGCCTTGGTCTTGTCAGATATCTTTTGCAGAATATTATCAATATCAATGTTATGGGTCTCCTTCTCCACATCAACAAAGACAGGCTTGGCATTGAAGTATCTCACAACCTCAGCAGTGGCAGCAAAAGTGATAGCAGGCAGTATTACCTCATCATTTTCTTTTAGATCAATTGATTTGAGGGATAGATGTAGTGCGGCAGTGCAGGAATTTACAGATATTGCATTATTTACACCGATGTATTCTTTGAAGTTGTCCTCAAACTTAATGGTCTTCTCCCCCATAGTGATCCAGAAGTTTTTTAGAGAATCTATAACAGCATTGATCTCTTCATCTGTTATGTAGGGTTTATGGAATGGTATTTGCATAAAGGCCTTAACTGAGTGTTATATGATGATAAGATCTCATGTGATAAAACATCTGAGTTAAACTGCGGCGATTAGTAAGCACCAACTATGAAATGGAGATGTTACCAGTATAACCGAAAAAATTGGGAAAAGTATACACTATAGCCGTTAGCTTCAACGATTTGTTAGGCAATTCCACTGAATACAATTAAATATTATTTAAATCTATCATATTCTTCTGGTTCTATATCAGGTACTCTCGACATAATATCTTTGAAATGTTCTTTACTGGCTCGCTTCGCGCGCTTTTCAAGGTATTCTTCTGTTAATAATGCGGATATTTTTTCAGCAACTGCTGTTGTAATAAACTGATTAATCGAAATATGATCTTTTTTGGCTAGCTCTTTCGCTACTTTATGAAGTGAATCCGGTAATCTTAAACTAGTTATACTCATAATCATTCTCCAAAAATATGTAAAAATTCTTTTGGCGTTACAGCAAAAATTCCAAACTTATCTATTCCAGAAAAATCCTTTTTGTTAAACGTTACAATATATCGACAATTTGCAGCAACGGCAAGCTCTATAACCATATCATCTTTGGTATCCCTGAGATAAGGTCGCCAAAGAAAATGAATTTTCTGATGGATAGCAATGCTGCATATATAATCGATATATTCCTGAATTTCTTCTATAGAAAAGTGTATTGAATCCTGCTGTTCAAAAGCCACTTTCTCATATTCAATGACCAATGGTACTGATACAGCTATTTCAATACTAAGCGCTTCAAGTTGATTTATTAAGGCATATGAAGTACCTCTTTTCGAGCGGAGAGAAGAAATCAATACGTTTGTATCTATTACTATAGGTGATTTTCCCATTGTGATTCTATATAAAATACCTCATTATTCATATGTTAGTATCATATATAATATCACATTAGAAGTCAAGTTTATTTTATATATCTTAGCATAGCATAACGACCATTTTCAGCTGCTGCTCGATGGCAACCCAGCCTAAATTCATGGCTACAGTATAAATCCAACTTCGATTCTGTGCTAACTTTACCAGTGCAATTACCCTTAATTTGATCACCTTTGCAGGCTGCACTACCTCAATAAATATCCAGTTTGTGTAGTCAGCAGCAAAATGATTGTTAGGTGCCTCTCATTCGCAACGAGTGTTCATTTACGAGTTGATCCCCTTGGTATACCCGAATTGCATTTATTGGTACTTTGACGTTTTTGATTAATCTTTCCACATAAGCGGTGGGATCAATTCCTGGTGGTAATATTTCACTAACCTGCTCTTTGCCTTTATACATATATACAATTTTTATAACGTTAGGATTATCTTCATCTGCACCATCCCTTATTACTGTCAAATTAGTCATCATCCTATTGTTTGCATCCCAACCTCGGTCATCGTCATCTTCTACCCAAACAGGTGAATCTTTACCAACATGAATATAAATATTTTTAATCGCTTCTCGTATTACAATAATAGTATCATTTGCTAAGTTGGATTCAGGAAAAAGGTTATTTACTGAGATAAAACGATGGCTATATGTCTTTCGAAGCTCTTGTATTTTTGTAACCTTCTGCCAGATACCTTTACCCCAATCAAGTTTTGGAAGGTTTTTTTTAGCAATAGCAGCATCGAGATTTTGTTTAAAACTATAAGAGATATTTGGTTCTTTAAGTGCATCTTGGCAAGCTATCTCTAATACGACCCAAGCAGTCGTGATTGTCCAATGGACATATGTGCCGCGATCCCACTTGTTGATTGCCTGATGTGCTAATGCACGAGCATGAAGTGCGTCAGTCCAAAGATGGTAGTGATTATTATTGACGTTTTTAGGATAATTTTTGGTCATATTTTTGCAAAAAACTCCTTATCGGACATTCCCTGTTGAAACTCCTTCATGTCAAAACCGGCAGAAAATGTATCTCCAGCGCCGGTAATGACTACGACTTTTACATCTATACACGCAGCGAGTTCAGTTAAAGCAGTAGAGATTTCATCTCTAAGAGCAATAGATAGTGCATTCTTTTTGTTCGGCCTATTAAAAGTAATAGTCGCTACATTATTCTATAATATTTTCCATTTTTATGCTCCCTAATGGTTTTAAACATAACGACTTGCATGAAACAGTTTTGCAAAGCAAAATCTGATTCATGCAAATGTTATCTGGTGAGCCATTTGTCAATTGATTCAAAACCAATGTCTTTCCCGACCTTTACCATTTCTGTGTCATAGCTACACAATAATAATTTTTCATCGATTAGTTTGTTAATAATATTTGCGGTGGCTAAGTGAATGCTATCCAAAGATCTGAGTCTTCTTAAATTATCATTATTTTTGATTTCCAGATTGATTTCACCATCTACCATTTTTTTTGTAATATTGGACAATAGATCATTTAATTCTTTTTCTTTCAAAGAATACAATCTTTTATTTTTTTGTTTATTAACATAGTATTTATATAGATTTATGCGGGATTCAATTTCTATTATAATAGAACTGAACTTAAGGTCAATAATATTCCAGATATCTACAGATGTTTCATATTTTTCATCTTCGTAAATAATTGATAAAAGAAAGCTGGTATCAATATACCCAATTTTCATGAGCGTTCAGATCTCGTTTCATTGTATATATCTTCAAAATTATTAATACTATTTGTTTTATTTTTATCTTTTTTAATAAGAATATTGTTCTGAGTCGCCTTAACTATTGTTCCATTCTCTATCTGCTCAGATAAATATTTTTGTAGCATATCTGATTTAGTTTGATTTGTTCTTGGAGGGATGATCTCTGCTATGACCTTATTATGATCTGTGATTAATATTTTTTCCCCTTTTTTTACTAAATTAAGGTATTGACTAAGAGAATTTCTTAAATTTCGTATTCCTACAGTAATCATATTCCAAATATGGCCATTGTGGCCACATTGGTCAAGTGAAATAATTATAATATCTCATATATTTACTAGATAACATTTGAGCTCACTTGCCGGCCCCTGAGATAAATTCCACGAAGTTGCCACCCGAGCCTCTACCAATCAAGTGCAGCGATTGGTTATATATTTTCAATTACTTGCTTGAGCTTTGACTGTACTTTAACCGCTATCTCACCAAGACTTTCATTTTGAATCGCTTGCATAGATGCAATTGGGTCAATGGCTGCAACTTCAATTTTACCATCCGAGTGTTCTTGAATAATGACATTACAAGGCAACATGGTGCCAATTTTGTCTTCTGCGAGAAGGGCTTTGTGGGCAAAAGAAGGATTACATGCACCTAGGATTCGATACTTTCTGAAATCAACATTAATTTTCTTTTTTAATGCTCCTGTTACATCAATTTCTGTAAGAACGCCAAAGCCTTCTTTTTTCAGCTCTTCTGTTGCTTTGTCGATAGCTTCATCGAAGGTCATAGCTACTATCTTTTTGAAATAGTAAGACATTTACTCGCCTCCATTTGGATTGATTGAAATATAATGTATTGGTGAGGGGCAGCAAGGGGAACGAGACCTCCGCAAAAGGCACGTTCAACTCAAAAAAACGGTAACAGTCACCAAATCGGCATTATCCTTGCTGTCCGCTCTACTAAATTGTGTACGCCCGGCATGTGTGTGAACTTATAGAGTGAGAGTCTCTTATAGGAAGGTCGCTGTCAAGTAATATTTGACGAGAACTATTAGCAAAAGGCAAGGGCGAATTCGAGAGGATTTGTCTGGAGGAAGCCCGGAGCAAAGCTGCGAGCCGACGAACAGAAACATCATAGAAGGCTTAG